>NZ_JBNHEP010000307.1:0-53536 GCF_050015995.1 Dapis brunnea BLCC-M229
TATAACTCATAAATCATAATTGAGGAAAAAATTCTAACCCCCAGTCATTTATCCATTTTTATTGATACCAAACTATCCCTTAAATAAGATTTTGAGGATTTAAGTCTGACCATCACACCACCTCCCTATGTTTTGGAGGATTTGATAGTATTAATATTATTAAATCTACCATTAAATCCACCAATTTTCTAAAGGTTAATAGCTAGTGAACAGTAGCTCGTTTAAACGCTTCATCCAAAACTTCTGACAAAGTAGGATGAGTATGTACATTAAAAGATAACTCATTAACAGACTGCTTTTTAGCTATAGCATTTGCTGCCTCTTGAATTAAATCAGAAGCATGAAGACCAATAATATGTACTCCTAATAATTCTCCTGTATCTTTACGATAAATTACTTTAGCCACACCATCTGTTTCACCTTCAGCGATCGCTTTGGAATTACCCTTAAAATAAGTTCTGACAGTTGCTACTTCAAACCCCTGTTCTTGGCCTAAATCTTTGGCTGCTGATTCTGTCATACCAACATAGCTAATTTCTGGATGAGTAAAAGCTGCCGCCGGGATACTAAGATAATCTACTTCCCGATAACGACCACAGATATTTTCTACCACTGTTATTCCTTGGGCGGATGCTGTATGGGCCAACATCATTTTTCCTGTCGCATCACCGATCGCCCATAAATTAGGTACTGGTTCACCACTTGACAAAACAGCCATTTTGCTATTTACGGGAATAAATCCTCGGCGGTCAGTTTCTACCCCGACAGAATCCAGTGCCAAATCTGTTGTATAGGGAATGCGACCTGTGGCAACTAGACAAGCATCAACTTCTAGAACTTCTTCTACTTCTTTAGTCTTGGCATCAGCAAGTTCAATAATTACTGGAGACCCAGGAACTACCTTCATAGCCAACTTACCAACTTTCGTCTCAATATCTCTTGATTGAATTAGAACTCTTTGTGCAATCTTAGCTATATCTGGATCGAAAGTAGGCATTAACCGATCTAACGCCTCAATCATTGTAATCTCACATCCAAGGGCAGTGTAAATATCAGAAAATTCTAATCCGATATAACCACTACCAATAATTGCAACCCAAGGTGGTAACCAATCTAGTTTTAGAGCATCATCACTGGTAAAGACCGTCTTACCATCCAGTTCTATTCCAGGAGGAACAAAAGGTACTGACCCAGGAGCAAGTATAATATCTTTGGCAGTAAAATTTTCTTCTCCCTTTTCCGTCTTAACCGTAACTTTTTGTTTTCCTGCTACCTGACCCCAACCTATAATCGTATCGACACCTAAACGTTTAAGGCTGTTGGTCATGTCACCTCTTATTTTGGTAACAATGTTACTTGCATGAGAAGCAATTACTTGTCGATCATAAGCCACATTATCTAATTGAATGCCCAGAGTTTTTAAGTGGTGAGTATCCCGTAACTCTCGAACTTTGCCAGATGCTGCCAGGAGTGCTTTGGATGGTATACAACCTCGGTTAACACAAGTACCACCCATTTCTGCTGCTTCTACAATAGCTGTTTTTAGGCCACAGCTCGTAGCGTGTAATGCTGCACCATGTCCACCGACACCTGCGCCGATAATTATTAAGTCGTAATCAAATTCTTGAGTCATCTCTGTTTTCTAAAACTTCTCGGTATGTTTGCAAAAACAACAACATATAGCTAAACATGATTATTAGGAATTTTTTTGACTCCTTTGGCCTATCTCCCTAGAGATTAACTTGGCCTAACAAATCATAATAAATTCTCGAGATAGAATTATCCATCAAATCAAATTAGATGCACTTATTCTGGTTTATCATCGAATTTTCAAATTCCTTTTTCCAATCTTTAGGTAGAGCCATATAAAACGCTGATGTATAATAATCATCATTTTTAAAGCGACAAATATCAAGGGCTTGGCTATATTTGCTTTTTTGTGAAATTTCATACTCGGCATCCGTCATTATTCGTCCTTTGACTGGAGCATTGCAACAAATGAAGTAGCCATATTTTCGGAATTCCGCTTCAATATAATTGGCGCAAATATCATAATAAAATATAGGGTAAGTCAAGAATGCAAGTAGTGGTAAAGAGCTTTTTGCGATAACAAGGGGCAACATTTGCTCAAAAAAATGAGGGCCTATATAGCCAATAGAACCAACACAGATCAAAATATCTATTTGTGAAAAAATATCTTTAAGGTCATCAGTTAATAAGTCATGCTTAAGATCGAAAACATATCCTTGCTTGCATAAATTCATCTTTATTGGCAAACTCTATAGCAGGTTTTGAACTATCCAACAAGTAAAACTTATATTTATTTGTATCCTGAAAACGATCCATGTAAAACTTTTCGATGTCTCCCCATAAATGTCTTTTTAACCGATTGTCTTCCACATAAAAATCGATCAACTGCGACCAAGTTAAATCCCATAATTTTAGTGTAGAAATAATACCATAAGACGAAACTAACTCCATAATCTTTACAGAACCCTGTAAATCATTGCTGAGTTTCTCAAATAATGAATTTAAGTAGCGCATAGCATAATTCGGGCACAATATACTATTTCTCCCTAGAAAAAATCATATAATCAGCAGAAGTTTCTGCAGTCTAAACACGAAACCAATATTTATTCTGCTAATTTCATAAAATATTGCTACACTCACGATACAGGGAATAGGTATGGAGAGAAAGAAAAAAATAATAAAAAAAGATAAAACATTTTTTTATTTTGACAATTTATGGAATTTATAATTTTTTATTGTAGGAATAAATCACAAATTTAAGATGTAACTGTCTTTTTTGAATTTGGTATTATTTTCTATCTTCATTTTTTACTGTACAAATACTTATGGTTGAACTTTACAGGAGGAAAAAAGTTTAAGCTTGCCTTCAAAAATACCATTGTTATCAAACACTTTAGCATTTGCAATTATCAATGTTTGGCGTTGCTGAGTGGTAATGATTTTTAGATTAAGTATCAACGCTAAAAATCTGTTTTTCAATTTTACCTTTAGCTACTTACCATTACATTTCAGCAAAGCCCAATGTTTTGTCTTGGTATTTTTTCATGGTGGTGAATTTCATTTCTACATTAATGTTTTCTTGTTCTCAGATGGCCTTTTTGTAAGAAAAATTACTTTCTATCACCCAAGCTTTAAATGTTTTTTCAGTCAACCAATTCCAAATATGTCCATATATAATTGCAAGTTGACTCAGAAATTCAGAAGTTGAAAATATCGTTAAATGAAAAGCATCTGCATCAGTTAGTGAAACAAAGGTAGAGTTCATTCGCAATTTTGCTTTCAATATATCTTCCAAAATCTCAATTTCTAAAATTTCCCAGCAATCTTCCTTGACTCCACCATTAAGGTAAGGTGATGATATTTTCAAAAAATCTTTTGGTGTCAAGTGCTTCTATAGCATATCAATGTTCTCAAATTAATCAGTATTATAATATTTTCGATGAGGGTATAGTCAGTTTTTTAGTTATGATTAACTACACTATCTACTATATAAACCATTTGGGAATTTCTTACCTAATGATCGGTCTTACAGTTTCTTTGTTTAATCATTATTGGCATAATATAGTTCTCACTCAGCTATTACCTAGCTCTAAATTGCTTAATATACTAGCTACTTCAGCTTGAAAAAGATACCAAATAGTTTTTATCTATTACTTTCATCTACACTGTCTTTCTCCAAATCACTTATTAGTCAGTTAAACTTTGAATTTAAATATTTTGAACTTAAATATATAGAGGGGAAAAATTAATATGGATAAAAAAGATATTCGTAGTAGAGCAGCCAAAACATTTATGGATAACTTTATTATAATATTTTCGATGAGGGTATAGTCAGTTTTTTAGTTATGATTAACTACACTATCTACTATATAAACCATTTGGGAATTTCTTACCTAATGATCGGTCTTACAGTTTCTTTGTTTAATCATTATTGGCATAATATAGTTCTCACTCAGCTATTACCTAGCTCTAAATTGCTTAATATACTAGCTACTTCAGCTTGAAAAAGATACCAAATAGTTTTTATCTATTACTTTCATCTACACTGTCTTTCTCCAAATCACTTATTAGTCAGTTAAACTTTGAATTTAAATATTTTGAACTTAAATATATAGAGGGGAAAAATTAATATGGATAAAAAAGATATTCGTAGTAGAGCAGCCAAAACATTTATGGATAACTTTGAGAAACAACTTAATCTTGCTCTTCAAGAAACTCAAATTGAAGACAATAATTCAGAACTTGCAAATACCAACAAAAAATCAAAAGAACATCAGTCAAATGAACAATGTAATTTATCAGAGTTAGAAGAAGCGATCGCTGACATAGATAAATATATTCAGACAAATAAAGAACATTCACCATCATTTCCCTCTGAATAAAAAATTAGGCGTTGCTGAAACACGGTATAATTTGATAATTTGGGATTGTTTGAATTACTTGTTAATATTAACTGTTCCCTATTATTTGTTCCCTATTATTTGTTCTTTGTTCCTTATTACCTATAACTTACCTTCATACCTTAATTGAGCAATGCCAAAAATTAAAACAGTCCTAAAATAGTCAAGATATCAAAACTATTTCCGGCTGAAGTGTTCTCTGATTCTTACTAATCCCTATTTCTTTTTCCCTACTATGTATCATTAGCAAATTGATATTTTCCCGACGTTAAACTTGTGCGACAAAGTGGGATTCCTAAACCTTACGTTGGCTTTTGCGTAGCATGACCCAGGAAAGCTCAACTGAAGGAAGCTTTGGGTTTGATGTTTCTCGCGCACCTGCTTCCCTTGCCGAAGCCCTCCCCCAGATATGCATATCCTAAAACCTTATTCCATCTAAAAATAGGACAAAACTGGTAAAAACCAATTAACCCAATCAGTTTTCCCATCCCCCCAACGACTCTCTTTCCAAGGGGGAGATGAATACCCACACTCTTCAACCAACATTGAGATAAATATAATAGTGGACTGCTTTTGATTAAGATTGACGTTGACGCTGAACCTCATACAAAATTATAGCTGTACTTATGGCAACATTTAAAGATTCTACACCGTTACTCAAAGGAATATTAACAGAATAATCCGCCAAATCAATTAAATCTGTTGACATACCAGAACCTTCATTTCCCAAAACTATTAGTGTAGGTTTTCGTAAGTCTATCTGCCAATAGCTAATATTGGAGTTTGGAACTGTCGCTAAAACTTGCAGACCTTGACTTTGTAATTGTAATACTTCAGTCTTTAGGTCTTCAGATATTGCTTTATGTAAATTAAACCATTCCCCGGCTGATGCCCGAACTACTTTAGGATGATACAAATCTACACTATCTCTACTCACAAATAAGCCATCTATATTTGTTGCTGTAGCTGTCCTGATTATAGTTCCCAAATTACCAGGGTCTTGTATTTTTTCTAAAGCAATTCCCAAGGTCTTAATCTTCAGAAAATTTGTTTGGCTCTGTGGTGCTATAGCCACTACTCCATCAGGATTAATTGTAGTAGCAAGAGATTGAATAACCCTAGCACTTACTAATTCTATCCTTTGAGCTTTTTGGGATACTAATTCACACAAAGATTTATGTTTTTCTTGCCATTCAGGTGTATAACAGACAGTTGTAAGAGGATAATCTCTTCTGCAAGCTTCTTCTAACAGATGAGTTCCTTCAACTAGAAATAATTGTTGTTCCCGCCTCCCTTTTGATTGGTGAAGTTGGCGGATTTGCTTGATCAAAGGATTTTGCAAACTGGTCAGCACTGTTAATATTTGATTGCCTATTTAGGGTCTGCTGAAAAAGTATTAGGTGTGAGGTTAGGAAAGAGCGATAGGGCGACAGGAAACATTTTTATCATTCTGCTAACTCCATTTAGTTACTTGTTTATCTTCTAAAAATTAATTTAGTACGTGATAGTACAAGAACTCTTAAATTGAAGTGAGCCGGCTTTAATAATACTTACTTATCTTGGTAGCTAATGATTTTAATTTTATTCAGCAAGCCCTTTTTAGCATTTCCATTTAACAATTAGGTAGTGGTGTACAAGTAGTGATTTTTGCAGTTAGGTTCCTGACAGTGAAAGGGGTTTACTTATAAATATCACTACATCTACAGGACTACCAAAAATTAAAATTAATCTAAGACAAAGGCTAGAAGGAAAAAATGTTTCAAACAAATTAGAAAAAAAAGTTTGAGAAGAAGATTTTGTATTATCTAGTTTTCCCTCATGTTTTGTTATATTTTCCTTTTTTCTAGCCATTCAGTTTTTACAACTCATTTAGGTTTGAAGTACCTCAACTAAACTTTGTTTAGGTATTTCTTTTTGTCTTTTTAGGTTGATCTGTGTAGCTACACACTTATTCAAACCTATAGTCTAAAGATACAATGCGGAACCCGGGACTTGAACCCGGAAGTCCTTGCGAACACTAGAACCTGAATCTAGCGCGTCTACCAATTCCGCCAGTTCCGCTAAGTGACAATTCTTTATTATTACTTATCTATTCAAATTTGTCAATTACGATATTTTTATTATAAGTAAAACTAATTTTATTATAGATTATATTTGTAATTTGAAATTTTTTAAATTGTTATATAACTTAATAAAATGAAGCTTATTGAGAATATTATCATTTATTTTCACCTATTTACGTTATTTGAAAGATTTGGTACAATAGTGAACATTAATGTAAAATCTTGCAGAGCATTCTAACCTTCTCTAAATTAGACATCTATAAATCCATTGATACCGTTAACTTAAACTACATAATAGCTATTTAAAAACTTATAAATAGTTTTTTTAGTTAATGAAGCTTAACACTTTTCTGAACGGTATTTGACAAAATAAATCTTTGATGATATGAAAGAAAATTTTAGATGAAATGATTTTAACAGGTCAGTTGATCAGAAACAGTTGTTTGCGTTATTGGATAAATAATCAAAAAGCTAGCCGTAACGACTTACAAAAACTTTGTTCTGTACTAGCAAAAGATGTTAATTTTCCTTGGGCTAAAAAGTTAAATTCTCAAGCCAGACAGGCATCAGCCGATAGAGCATGGCAGTCAATACAACGATTTTATAAAAATTGTCGGCAAAATAAACCAGGTAAAAAAGGTTCAAAAAATTCACCTGTTCATAGGAGCAATAGTAAACAATACCTAGGGGCACGCCTCCTGCCTCCTGCGGAGGAGCTGCGCTAACGGAGGAGCTTTGCTAACGGAAACTGGGGCTAAAAGTCCAAACGCTACGGGAGAGTCCGACCTCTGGAGCGCGTGATGGCAATATTGCGATCTTTAAGTTGTCTCTATGAACGTAGAATCATCAATGATGGGAATCCCGCATCAAATCAAAGATTATGATGCCGGGAGTATGTCAATTAGATAGAGGGCAATTAAACTAGTTGGTGGAACTTTACAGTAGATTTCGGACTGATGTACAAAGCGTGAGGCGTGAAAATTCATTAATGGATAATGGATAATTGATAATGGATAATTACCTCTCCCTTTTAGGGAGAGGATTGACTAATAAGGAAAAAATTTATTCTTAAGGGAAGATTGGAGGCAAGCGAGGAGACCTCGCCATCCCATCCTGACGGAATGCTGGGCTTTCCGACCGCTCTGTTGGTCGATTGGATATGCCGAGGAGACCTCGCCATCCCATCCTAACGGACTGCTCCGCAAACGACCGCTTTTTTCCCCTATCCAAGGGGAGGCTTTTAACCTAAACTGTTTAATTATTTAATTATTAATTATCCGGTAAAACTCTTGTGGTGCAGGTATCTTGCCAGCTAAATGTTTACCTCATAACAGAGGAAAGTGCTGTAATATTTTTGAAAAAGAAAATGGCTGAAAATTATAGACAGAATATTGGAAATACATCAACTAGCTAAACAGATCAAAATCCAGAGAGTATTTTAGAAATATTGACTGTTAATTTGAGCAGCCAAGTATTTAATTTGAAATTTGGTATAGCTGAGAATATCAGCTTATGTTCTTTTGTGTGAATCGTGGAAGATTCCTTTTCCCAAAAAATTGGATAGTTTTTTTTCTTTATAGGTATAGTAAACGTTCTACATAAATAAATATAGTCGTATATAGTCAAATATTTTCGTTGATTTGTACTAAGGAGTAGTGTCAGAAAAACCTGAACAGTTTTTATGATGAAAGCTAGATTTCACAATCTATTTCAGATAAAATTCGTAGAACTTATTTTTACATGATTCCTAAGCAGATACTAAATATTTGGCAAAATCAAATAACTCTTTCATCAAGTTTAATTTTACCATTAAACATTAAACTAGCTGAGAATTAAAAACTAAATCATCAAATGCTCGGAGCCTTTAGTAAGGCAAACCACTTGATTTATGAAATTAGTTGACAGACATATTATTCAGAAAAATCATCAGTTTTATGCTGAAATTGACCGACTGTGTTTCTTGTCTAAAAATCTTTATAAATATGCTAATTATTTAGTTCATCAGTCTGTTGTATTTGAAAATATTTGTTGTCACTATACTGAGTTTTTATTGCTTAGATCGGGAAATACTTCTCGGACAGCAGGATGAACCAAAACATGGTCTTTAACATTCAATCCCTTAGCCAATCCCGGATTCATTTCTAAAGCTTTACTACCATAGTTGGCTAACTGCAATACATAAGGCAAAGTGCTATTATTTAAAGCCTGAGTAGCTGTCCAGGGAACTGCTCCTGGCATATTAGGTACTCCATAATGTACAACACCTAATTCCACATAAGTAGGATTTGTATGAGAAGTAGGATGTAGAGTTTCCACACAACCACCTTGATCCACAGCCACATCAATAATTACAGAGCCAGAACGCATCTGCTCCACCAAACTTTTAGGAACTAACACTGGAGAACGACGACCAGGAACTAAAACGGCACCGACAAGCAAATCACAATCTTCTACTGCTGCTTCTATAGCAGAAGAACTACTATATAGTAACTCTACCCTTGAGCCAAATAGAGTCTCTAAATAAGCCAACCTTTCCAAATTAATATCCAAAATTTGGACTCTTGCACCAAAACCAACAGCAATCTTAGCTGCCTCTGTACCAACTACCCCTCCTCCTAGAATTACAACCTTGCCAGGGGTAACACCAGGAACTCCACCCAATAGAACACCTCTACCGCCTTGTTGCCTTTCCAAAAATCTTGCCCCAAACTGCACAGACAAACGTCCAGCTATTATACTCATAGGAGTTAACAAAGGTAGCCTTTGGTCAGCTAGCTCTACCGTTTCATAGGCGATCGCCATCACACCACTTTCAATCAACCTTTCAGTTAACTTCCGATCCGCAGCCAAATGTAAATAAGTAAATAGTAGTTGTCCTGATTTGAGAAACTGATACTCTGATGATAAAGGTTCCTTGACCTTGACTATCATTTCACAATTCCAAACATCTTTAGTATCTGATAAGATATGTCCGCCTGCTTGAAGATAATCACTATCACTAAAACCTGCACCTAAACCAGCTTCTGTCTCTATAAATACCTGGTTACCTGCTTCAGTACAGACCCTAACACTTGCAGGAGTTAGTCCTACACGAAACTCTTGATCCTTAATTTCCTTTGGAATACCTATTTTCATCCACCATCTCCATTTCTGTACCAGGGTATATTTTTTACCACTTTACTCTAACTCAAAATCAATTTAAGATATATGGCAGATATAAACCATTTAGTATCAATACCTTTGATGACAATTTTGAGGCACTGAGTCAGGAGTGGGAATTAGGCAATAAGGGAGAAAGGTGGAAAATATTCCCATACTCCTCCAACATGAATACCCATATCTTCTCACTCTCTTTTTGGTATTACTCACTTCCCCCTAGAAGATTACCTAACAAAATTTGACTGCAAGTATATGCTGCAATGATCTACTAATTATAATTTTGTGCCAGGAATGGAGTAACGCCTGGGATTAAATTTTTGAAGTACGGAGTCCCCTCTGGGAAAAAGCAATAATTGAAAAATGTTCCAATACAGCCCATCTCCCCATCTCCTAGCCTCCCCCTCTATTTTTGAATAGAACCCATTTGGGTTCTATAGATGGTAGTCTTTAAACTTAAATCCCTACAATTTTTCCGGAGCTATCTAAATTTTCTTGGCAACTTAGATTAAGAAAAAGAATTTGTCAACCCCTAGACATTTGCTTACTTTCCAGTACAATCAAGAGCAAAAATTAAAATCAATAAATTAATTAGGCTATTGAGGGAGGATAGAGCCATCAATCAACAATTAGATTCAATCACAGAAACCGACAAGCCAAAGTTATCCCCTGTCAATCAGTCAATACTGAAAATTTGGGGTCCTTCTCGTTTACAAGGAAAAATTAATATTAGTGGTGCTAAAAATTCAGCACTCCCTGCAATGGCAGCAACACTACTTTCTTCAGGGGTTTGTCGTTTACGTCAGATCCCATGTCTAGCAGATATTAACACAATGGGAAAAGTATTATCTGCCCTGGGAGCAAAAATCACACAGGATGGTAATACTTTAGATATAGATGCTAGGGATTTAGATAATCCTGAAGCTCCTTATGAATTAGTTAGACAGTTGCGTGCCAGCTTTTTTGCTATAGGTCCTATTTTGGCTAGACTGGGAGTTGCTCGTGTCCCCCTACCAGGAGGATGTGCTATTGGTGCTAGACCTGTTGACCTTCATGTTAGAGGTTTACAAGCTCTAGGAGCAGAAGTTCATATTGAACATGGTATGGTTAACGCTTATATCAGTGGTAGTAAAAAAAAGTTACAAGGGGCAAAAATTTATCTTGACTATCCCAGTGTTGGGGCGACTGAAACTTTAATGATGGCAGCTACCTTGGCTGAAGGAGAAACCATCATTGAAAACGCAGCTCAAGAACCAGAAGTAGAAGACCTGGCTAATCTATGTATAGCTATGGGTGCTCAAATTTCTGGTGCAGGTACAAAGAGTATAGTCATATCTGGGGTCCCAAAACTACATTCGGTAGATTATACTATTATACCCGATCGAATAGAAGCTGGGACATTTTTAATAGCTGGTGCGATTACAAATTCAGAAATAACTATTGCACCAGTAGTTCCCAAACATTTAAGTGCAGTTATTTCTAAACTCCAGTCAGTAGGAGTAAAAATTATACAGGACAAATCTGATAGCTTACGCATTTTACCTAGTGAAATATTAAAATCTACTGATATTGACACTCAACCATACCCTGGTTTTCCTACAGATATGCAAGCTCCATTTATGGCTTTATTAAGTGTCTGTTCCGGCAGTAGTTCTGTTACAGAAACGGTATTTGAGAATCGTATGCGTCATGTTTCAGAACTAAATAGAATGGGTGCTAATATTAGGGTAAAAGGAAATCATGCCATTGTCGAAGGAGTACCTAAGTTATCCGCTGCTCCAGTAATTGGTACTGACCTGAGAGCTTCTGCTGCCTTGATTTTAGCAGCCTTAGCAGCAGAGGGGGAAACAACATTTCAGGGTCTACAACACCTTAATCGAGGCTACGAACAACTAGAAATTAAATTGCAAAAGTTAGGAGCAAAATTGCAGAGGTTAGACCTAGTTAAAGAAAATGAAATTTTACCAGATTCTATCTAAAAAAAATCCAATTATACTTTAGTAAGAACTGAGACCATTAGGCGTTTCGTTGGCTCGGTAGGAAGGATTGATTGGGTACAATGGGATTCATACTTGTATATCTTAAATCTATTCCTACCCCATATATTACTCACTCAGACCACTATTAGGGTCTGATAGGTAAATGATTTGAATATATTTTTACAGGTTATAGCAACTGTCAATATCATCCTAACTGGAACGAAACGCCAAAATAAAATATAGTCCAATAGTTAGGTTTTTATCTAACATGTTGTGAGAAGACCCGCTTTTTCCTGTGGTGAATGCCTATAGAAATCTGTATCTGTAATAGATATGGATGATTTAAAAGAAGTATATCTAGATCAAAAAGTTGAGATTGTTAATCAAACTAAGGGTTAACAAGAGAAAATTATGGCAGACTTGATTGCTGTTATTACTTCTTTTAATACCAAATCCGGTTATAAAAAGTATCTTTTTGAAATTCCTCTCTAACCCTTCTGCCTTCTGCCTTCTGCCTTACCCTCATTATAAGGCTCTCGTGTAAACCGGATTTAGTATAACTCTCGAATTTACGGATAAAAAAGGTCAAAAAGAAAAAGCGAAAAGATTATAGTCTAATTAAAATAAGTTCTGAAAAAACGCAACTAGCTGTTAAAACTTCATCTATTCAACTCCTAAGTAAAGTGACAGGAAAACAAGGTTAATCAAACTCTCAGAAACTTAAACTGAATTTCCGACCTAGTTAGCTGACCGTATAACTGAAGCAATAATTCCAAATGTGATTTTTATGTAATAGAGGTCACTCCTGAAGAAAAATGACAGTTATTCACCCAAAAAGATCAAGATAGAAAGCATAAATTTAGTTTTGGATTTTAATGGCTTTCACTTCAAAATCAACTGGATTTAACCACTTTGTTGATTAAAAGCAGACCATGAAAAAGTTAGAATCAATTTTGACACCAATATAGCCCTCAGTTGGGAATCTATGTTATTGACACTCTCACCGTTAAATCAAAGATTATAAGGGGAGATTCTTGTTTCACAGATTCTTAACTAGATAACAAATAAAACAAGTTGAGTTGCACCCCCGCTACTACCATTTCCACAAGCTTTCTTGCTCCGTCTTGACGCGCTCGAAAACCTCAGCCCAGGCGGTGCGCTTTTCTTCTACCGTGTGCCCCACGGCTATTAATCCTCTATTTCTAATCACTTTTGCAGCAGCTATATCGCGGTTTTCTTGGTGGCCACAACTGTTGCAATTGTGAATTCTTTCAAACAATTTCTTTTTCTGAATATGACCACATAATGGGCATACTTGAGAAGCATAATCCTTATTAACTTTCCCATAATACTTACCTCGTTTCCAGCAAACATAAGTTCAATAATGAATAATGAATAATTATTCATTATTGAAAACGGATAGGATTGACTAATCATAAAAATTTTTATTTATTATCCCCTTAAAAGGGGAGGCTTTAAACCAAAATTTTTCGGTAATATTTCATTGATAAACTGACCTATACCACGATCTAAAGATTGCTTTCCAACAATACCTTTAGACAAAGAAACAAAGTTGATATCTTCTACAAAAATATTATCTGCTAAGTCACAAAGTTGATGAGTTAATTTCCAATGTCAATCACGTCTAGTATTAGAGATTTTCTCATGCATGCAGTTTAGATATTTTTTCTGAATCTTTAACCAATTACTCGAACTTTTAGTCTTATGCTTTAGTCTTCTTTGCAGCAATTTCAGCTTCCGTAGTTGACCTAATCAAAACTTAGGAGCTTTAATTAATTTTCCTGTAGAAGTAGCGACAAAACTTTCTATACCTGCATCTACCCCTAAAGACTTTTTCCCAAAGGGATTATCTGGTACTGACTCTGATGAAGTAAAACTAACCATCAGATAATAATCAAAGCGCCTTTTTAACTATCCTAGCTTGTTTAGCTACCATTCCTTCAGGGTATTGTCTGCTTTGCCTTAATTTAACCTACCCCAGTTGAGGCAACTTGAATCTACCCCAACCTAAACAATTTTTCAGCATGGTAAGAAAAACAAAGCTTCTCATCCTTTTCTTGAATATCAGGAAGCCTTTACCTACACTTTTCATCTCAGAAAATGCCCGCTCTAAAGTCTTCAGAGTTTGCTGTAAAACTTGAGCATTAACTGACTTTAACTTAGGATTAGTTTTTCCACCTTATTGTTAAGTTTTTTGCTTGATAATTGTAATTAGGATAAGGCGCATCAGCAGGGATAATATATTCAGTTAGGATTGAGCAACTATTGATTAGTGATACCAATTCACTTTAAAGATGTCACAAATAGTTTCAAACTTTAAATGTCAAATAATTGCCTCAAACCTTTCTCTTGTCAAAGTTTTTAGCCTATCCAATCTAACTTCTGAATTCTGAATTCTGAATTCTGAATTCTGTGAAATGGTATAACTTTCTTGACCTTAACCAGTAATTTGCTGGTTGAAATTCATGAGGGGCTGGAGGTTAGGGTTTCCCGCGCAGTTTATACACCCAGTCTCAACGTTAAATCGAAGATTATAACAGGAGTCCTCTTTCAACATCTATAATAGAAAATCGAACCTGGATAATTAATCTCTCAAAGTAAAATTTAAAGGAATTTTTAAAATCTAATTGCTGGGGTGTCTATAATTTGACTGGAATTTTATTAACTTATATATGTAGGTGCAACATATTTTGAGATTTGATATTTGGTTGTGCTAATATATCATTGGTAGGCTTGGACTGAAGCAAATATGGCTTTGACAACAACGCAACTAATTGGTTTAAAGGCAAATCATTTTCGGCATCCCTTAGATTTAGAGGCAACCAATGCTTTGAAGCAACTGCCTGGTATAGACTTATTAGTCAGACAGTTATTAGGCCCACTAGGTGAGCAATTTTTCTACATGGAAAATATAGCATCTAGTGTTCTAGTTAGTGAAGCACAACTGCCAAATTTACACAAAACACTATTAGATGCTTGTCAAGCACTTGATGTAGAACCACCCCAATTATACGTTCGTCAACATCCTGTGCCTAATGCTTATACATTTGCTATGCGAGGAAAGCAACCTTTTATTGTTGTTCATACATCTTTGATAGAGTTGCTCAACTTAGAGGAAATCCAAGCAGTATTAGGTCACGAACTAGGACATCTGAAATGTGAGCATGGAGTATATCTCACCTTAGGTAATTTAATTGTACTTGCTGCTGGACAAATTTCGACATGGGGTGGTATAATAGCTCAAAGCTTACAAAGCCAAATACTAGAATGGTTAAGGTGTGCCGAATTTAGTTGCGATCGCGCAGCTCTACTAGCTACACAAGATCCTAAAGTAGTTGTATCAGTTTTGATGAAGCTAGCTGGTGGTTCTCCAAGCATATCACCAAAACTTAATGTTGATGCTTTTTTAGCTCAGGCAAGAGCTTACAATGAATTTAGTAATACAGAATTGGGTGAAGTTTTAAGGGAACTCCAAACAGCCCAGTTAAGTCATCCATTGCCTGTATTGAGAGCTAAAGAAATTGACAAATGGGCTAGTAGTAAAAAATATCAGGATCTGTTGCAAAATTTAGCAAGAGATGTATACAATAATAAGAGTAAGGGCGGGTGGCGAAATTGGTAGACGCACCACACTCAAAATGTGGCGACTTCGGTCGTGAGAGTTCGAGTCTCTCTCCGCCCATAGTAATTTCTACTATAATTGTAAATTTAAAACTAAGGATAAAGATATGGTGAAGCATTTAAAAAGATGGGAATCTCCCCGTAAACAAGGTAGAAATATTAAAGGAAGAGGAGGAGCTGCAAGGTTAAGACAGATAAAAAAGCAGCAAAAAATACTTAGAAAAAAATTAAACAATCAAGAAAAAGGGAACCATGGTTCCCTTTTTTTTTGTTTATTTATCTCAACGTTGGTTGAAGACTCGCGCTCTCCATTCCCCCTTTTGTTCCACCCTTTGAAAGCTATGCTTTATAAGCATCTTTCTTAACATAAAACTTAGACATTAGAAAAAGGTTATGTTTATTACCATTCAATGGATATGATAGGAGAGTAAGCGTATTTAATTAGAGGCTAAACTCCCCCATCTCCCTATCGGAAAAAGATTTTAGAAGTTCCTTATCAGGGATAGCTTTGAAAGGGGGGTTAGGGGGGATGGATGAAAACCAATCAATGTTAGAGTTTTCCCAAAGCTTGTGCTACTGTAGTAATAGAAATAAGGCTGGTGGGCTAGCAGTATCAGCGCTAGTCGCTCATGGGGGATCCCCCATGACTGCACTGGCAAGTCTTTAGGAGCGAACTTAAGACCAAAAAGAGGTTCATCCTCGGAGGCAGATGGTATGTTGGCGCAGCTCATCTGTTAATGCACCTCCTCCTCAGGAGGCAAGAGGCAGCAGAAATTCCCTATAGCCTATAGAGTGATTGTAGGGAATGCTTCGTTGTAGCGTCAGCGCAACGTTGGGAGTAACTTAATTATGGCAGTCGCCATTACTGGCGGGGATATTCTCAAGGTTCTCAAACACAATCCGTGCTGCTTTCTTTAACTTCTGTACGTCGCCAATCCTACGGCTCTCCTATCTGAACTTTAGTTATACTTGATAGGTTGGCAACTCCTATGGTCGCCATTGCTATATCTTTGAGTTTGTACATTAGGACAAACATTCTCCTTTGACTGATTAGTTGATGGTTGCTCCTGCCAATGCTGAAGAATTTCTTGTAACTCTGCTTTTAATTTTTCCAATGCTTCTATCTGAGAAGTAATCTCTTTGACTTTACTGGTTAATTTCTGCTTAACCTCTCTACAGGGTAGTTCACCTCGATCTCTGATGACCAAGATTTCTGAAATTTCCCTTAAGCTCAAACCCAAAGACTTAGCTCGTTTAATAAAACCAAGTCTGCCAAGCACCGACTCTTCAAACAAACGATAACCAGATTCAGAACGTTCTACAGAAGGTTTAAGTAAACCAATATCCTCATAGTAGCGGATAGTCTTAATTGGAAAGCCACTAAGATCAGCAACTTGGCCTATTTTCATGGGCAATAATTTATTTCTGATTAAGGAAGATGCTTTTTATTTCTATTTAGAATTGGTAGTTGTGGACGAGATGAATTGGGAGGCAGATAGTATTCTGGAACTGGAGTAGTTTGCTCAAGATGAGAACGCTTTAGGAAACAGAAACGCAATATGATTGCCACTCCTACTGTTCCCATTCCTAAACCAAATAAAGACCAACTAGATCCAACACCACCAATTACAGCATCAACAGCTCCTACTGTGACTACAAAGCTTACTACTGGATCTTTTCGATAAGCTATTTTCAGAATTCTTGGCCATAAAGCGTTCATCATAAGTTTAATTTAATGCCATCTAGACTTTAAGTATATTTTGTTCTGCTCAGGAGAATTAAGTTAATAATCTCACTCCCTTAATCTTAATTATGTTAACTCATTAACTATACTGCCATCTGAAACTTGAAATCCGTAAATTAGTTTTGATTTTATCTCAACTTTGTTTTAAGACCTGGGATCTCTGGCCAAGGGAAGATAATATGGGAAAACCAATCAATCTTAAGGTTTCACCAAAAAAATCGGTCTGAAGCCTCGCCCACAAGCGGGCGACTTTTTGATTGATTAAGTTAGGAGGACATAAGCTATAGTATAGTATTATTGTCCCGGGTGGGCAAGGAGAGACATTGAACGGACGCTCGGGAAGCGTCAGACTAGCGCCAAGCTTGCAGCACCCTGTGTTTCGCTGCGCGACATTAAAAGCGGAGCTTTGCGTAAGCAAAACGTCAACCCGTCGAAGAGCTACCGCTCAGTATGAATCTCTGCACCTAACAGCCAGAGAGGATGTCAAAAAAGATATCTTAAATTAAAAAAGTATTAAGTTCTCAACTAGATCGGGACTTACGCAACGACACTAATTGTAGTAGTTATATCTTGAATAATCACCAAATAATCCACCATATATAGCGGTAGTGCCTAAGTCCTGTAGATGGGATTAGTTCTTGGCTTCACATTAACACTGTTTTGTTCATCCAATGCAATTATGAGAGATAATGCTCCTCAATAATATCTGTTATGTATTCACTAGCAGTTTTTCAGATCACAGGAATTTAACCTAGAATATTCTTAACTTATCAAGGTATTAGCGATTTTCTCTTATCCTCATATTTATGAAGTTTTCAGGGTTTGAAATTTCTATCACTATTTTATCGATGATCAAACTAATCTACTTACAACTAATTACAAAGATTCAAACCACTTGAATTCTTGCAAGTTGTATCTACAATTTTTGAAAATTGTCAAAGTCATTAAAGGAACCTAGGTTGTGTCTAATCTCTCGGTTGAAACACAAAAGATTTCAAACTACCCCAAATTTTCATTACAGTAGAGGTGAATTAATTGTTACAGACAATTAATTCTTGATTGTTCCAAATATTGTGGATTATTATGAAATTTTGGTAAGTTATATGGAAGTTGTTGGTAGACTTGACCAGAATACTTTAGCTGACCAACAACAATCCTCTAAAATATTTGAGGTAGACTCTTGGTTCAATCTCTATTATAATATAATATTTATCTCAAATAACTAGGTAGATCTCAAATCCTAATTGAGACCTAACCAAGATAGTAAACCTTCTCCAGTAAAGTATTCAATTGCTAAAGTCAACACAAAGCCAATCATCGCTGCTCTACCATTTAGACGTTCTGCGTATTGGTTGAATCCGAACTTTGGCTCCTCCAAATTAGGTCTAGTAGTAGGTTGTGGTTGTGTCATCATAAATTGGCCTCAAATTTCATAGTGTTTCTAGATAGAATTGTTTCTTTACAATTCTTAAATATATTCTAAAAGGAGTTGACCAAACGTCAACCATATTTGTGTAAAAATTTTAGAGAAGTCAGAAGATACAAGCAGAAGAAATATGTCAAATTCATCAGACTCGCCTTCTTCCTTGCCACCTACAGTTGAACAGGTAGCTAAAGCCCTCCGATTAGGCGGTTGGGCTTGCTTTTGGGTACAACTTGTGCTAGGGATAGTTTCAGGCATAATTTTTCTGTTTGCTGTAGTAGCTTTACCAGGTCAGAAGACTGGAGCGGGTTCAGGAGGTGGATTGTTTTTTGCTGTTTGTGGGCTTGTGGTACTGGGATTCAGTATTTACTTGGCCTTCCGTTATACTCGTGTGGCTAGACAGTTACGATCGCCTACGCCTTCTTTAAGACCAAGTAGGGCAGATACAACTCAACAAGTGAAAAGGGCTTTGATTGCTAATCTGATTGGTATGACCCTAACTCTATTTGGGGCAGAGGCAATTGGGGGTATTTTGTTAGGTAAGTCATTAGCTAGACCACAAATATTTATTGAAAGCACTGCTAATCTGAGAGAGTTTATTCAACCACTAGATATTTTTATAGTTTTGGGTAATACTCACATGATTGTGGCTCATTTTGTTGGAATTGTAGTGGGACTATTTTTGCTTGACCGGGTTTACAAGTAGTCAACTTGAGAGTAGAAAAAGTTTTGGTAGTCCTACATAATAATGGTAGAAGGAGACGAGCAATGTCTAGCAGGAGAGCATGATGCTCCCCCTGTCTATAAGGTAAGAATAATTAGAATGGACTACTACCGCCTTACTGATTAGTAGATAAAACGGCGTTGGTAAATCAAGAGATGAAACTTTAAGAAAAATCTGTTTTTAATACCTCTAAATATCTAACCAGAGCAAGTGATGGGTATCAACTCTAGTAGAAAATCATCTTAGCAATTACCAAGGCCGATAAAACTATTATTGACTTTTCCCCGGCTTAAAAGCGCGGGGATTATAAACTTTTGCTACACGGAGGGAGGGCTAAAGCAACTCCGTTTCGCTTATTAGCTTTGGTTTCCCAGACGCGAAATCTGGTAGCAAGGGTCAAAACTTGCCTACAGACCTTGGCTAGGTTTAATCCTAACTGTGTCTCTACTTTACGAAGTATAGAAGTATATTCGCTGCACCATTTAAATCAGCGTTAACCAATAAACTTACCAGTTTGGTACATCCCACCTTTAACTCGTTTCCCTGATGGTTTCCACCCTAGGGGTTTTTCACCGAAAGTAGGCAGAAAATTCCCATCTAAAAAACTAGCCTTACTGGTATATGACTCTTCAGTTTCAACCAATTTAATGTTGTGTTCCTCACACAAATGAGAAAAATTTTCTCTAGAAAAAGAAACTCAAGCAGTCAGAAAATTCTACAAACAACAAAAATTAAAGCACTTTTTAGCATAGTTAGGTAAGTTTGATTTTAATCTGTGCTCCCTATTCCCTAAAGTCCTAAAACTTTGTATCTCATCAACGTAAAAACTTCTATAAATCTTCATAGTTATTAATCCGGAATCACAACTAACTCATAGAATAAATTACTTAGATTACTCCTATTAAGTATAAATAAAACTAAAACCATAATCATGGAATTCAAACTTGCATCTAGCCATAGTTTTTCGGGACATATTCCCATACAAATAGATAGAGATAGTTGGCGATCGCTAGCTACTAATATTGAAGCCGAAATCCAAAGTAGCCAAATTTATAGTCTTATGTTGACTAACCTAAAAACAACCCTAGAGGAAGCAGTAGCTCAAACCGAAGCTCAAATTAAAGTATTAGGACCTGAAGCAATTAAACTCAGCCTCAAAAACTTAACTAGAACATTAATACCAGACAAGAAAGATTCTTCAACAAATCTAACTTCCTCTCAGACTAACTACATAGATGAGCAGGAAAAAAATCTTATTTATCAACAGAAATATCAGGAACAGTTAATCCCTAAAAATCAAAATCAGGTTCAAGAAAAAATGAGTATAAACCTAACCAATGCCATAGAACCAGAAACTCCAACTGAATCAATCGTAGTATCTATCAATTCCGATAATACAGACACTAATCTTTCAGAAAATAACAACAATTACTCTGAAGAGTTTCCAGTACAAAATAATCGACTCAAATGGAATAAAAAGCAAACAAAAGCAGAGCAAGCAGCTTTAGAAGTTCAGCAAAGAAATACATATTTACAGGAACTAGGCAAAAAACTACAAAAAGCACGAAAAATGCGTTGTTTATCTATGAAACAAATTCATAAACAAACCTTCGTACCACTTCATTACCTAGAAGCAATAGAGAAAGGCGAAACAGAAAAATTACCAGAAGATGTATATCTTCGGGGATTCATCTTTCGTCTTGGCAACGCTTTAGGATTTGATGGAGTAACTTTAGCAGCAGCTTTACCTATTTCTAATTCACTCCAAGGCTTAATGCCATCTTGGTCTAAGTCGAATAAAGACTTTGGATTTTATTTACATCCAGCTTACTTATATGTAGGTTACACAGCTTTAATTGCTGGAGCAGTAAGCGGACTAAGTTGGATGTCTCAACAACCAAGTCCTGGAGCAAATCTGATTCCAGATACACCAGAAGCACCTGATTCAGTTGCCCACTCAGATAAGCATTTAGAAACCACTCAAACACCAGGATTAAAATCTACTGCAGGTAGTCTAGTTGTTGGTTCTGATATGGCTCCACCAGAAACGATGATTTAATTTTTGACATCCTCTGCGACCTGTTGGCGTTAGGGTTAGAGAAGCTCCTCTGCAAGAGGCAGCTCCTCTACAAGAGGCGGATTCCGACTGAGCAGTAGATCTTCAGTGAGTTGAAGTTTCATCAGGTACTGCTACCTTAACGGTAGTCTTACACTTCCCTCGGGATCCGTTTAATATCTCGGATTGCCCACCCGCGACAACCATATTATACCTTATGTCTTCGTACTTTATCAATCAAAAAGTCGCCCGCTTATGGGCGAAGCATCTACCCTAATCTTTCGGTAATCAGAAGATTATCTCTATGTATAACTGTTTCAGCTCCCGCATAGCCCAAAATATCAGGTATATTTTCTGAATGACAACCTAGAATTTTTTGCAATTCAACATTGCTGTAGTTCACAAGTCCCCTAGCTATTTCCTCACCTTCTTCATTGCATAGCTGTACAGCATCCGATGAATTAAATTCCCCTTCTACTTGAGTAATACCAGCAGCTAATAGAGATTTACCCAACTCAGAAATGGCCTTAACTGCACCTTGGTCTAGATAGAGCTGGCCTGCTGGAACTAAAACATTAGCAATCCAATGTTTGCGAGCATTTACTTGTTGTGGTTGAGGTTCAAACTGTGTGCCAATAGATTCTCCATTGAGGATTTTATGTATATTAGTGGGTAGTTTACCATCAGTAATTACAGTTCGGACTCCAGCAGCAGTAGCAATTTTAGCAGCCTCAATTTTTGTAATCATTCCGCCAGTTCCTCGTCCACTAACAGACTCCCCGGTTTGAACTTGAAGTTCTTCGAGTTGTTCCATTCGTTCTACTAAGGCAATGGGTAAGGCATCAGGATTATTTCTTGGATCGGCCGAGTATAATCTATCAACATCAGTTAGTATGAATAACCAATCAGCCTCTACTAGACTGGCAACTAAAGCTGAGAGAGTATCATTGTCCCCAAAATTTAGCTCTTCGACAGCAGTAGTATCATTTTCATTGACTATTGGGACTACGCCCATTCGCAAAAGTTCTTGAAATGTGTTGTAGGCATTGACATAACTACTACGTCGTGCTAAGTCACTTCTAGTTAGTAAAATTTGGGCAATTGTCTGTTGCAAAGATGAAAACAAGTCATCGTAAACTCGCATCAGTCGTCCTTGACCTACTGCTGCTACTGCTTGCTTGATGGAAATATTCCGGGGCTTTTCGGTTAGTCCTAAAAGATCGCAACCTACACCAACAGCTCCAGATGAAACTAAAACTACTCGATGTCCCTGGCGATTTAAATTGGTAACAGTTTCAATTAAGCTAGAAATTGTGGATAAGGCTAAATTTCCAGTTTCTGAATTAGTTAGGCTAGAAGTACCTATTTTAATTACTATTGTATTCATAGAAATAATTCAATTGAAATTTTCAACTACTAATTCCCTAACAGAAAATCAGTCTTTAACTAAGTACAATTGACATATAGCAGTCCTATATAGGTTGTGTGATTTAGATTATCCTAAAACACCAAGTCTATAGGAAACCATAAAGTCAAGGTATTGGTTTTAATGTTATTTTATAAGTTTGAACTTATTACGACTCATTTAGGAATGCTATATTTATTATGACAATCATTCTAGTGAGGATCTAAAATTAGTTACGATACTAATTTTTCAGATGCTCAACTCTCAGGAACTCCCTCGACATGATAAAATTTCATACCCTTGATTCACAATAAATGGCGCTTTTGGTATAAATTTACTATTTCAAAACATTGTTTGTATAGAAACCATTTGATATCTATATAATTACTATAGTCAAGTATTTTAACCATCTAAGCATTAGTTTTTTAGAAAAAATATGCTCTAAAATTTAATGCCTTTCTAATTCCATATCCCCATGTCTGACCAAGTCTCCCATAACTCCTAAAAAAAACTTAATATTGACAAATATACCAAATTGATTCTATCCGAGTACTACAACATTTCACATCTTAGAAAGAGAGTGAAAAATTATTCTTAACCAGAAGTTATAAATGGGAATAGTGAATAATCAGGGACTTCCCAGAAATAAATTATCCAATTTTTGGTAATTGCTAATTGCCATACTTCTCAAATACTTGGGTTACTTAGGAATGAGAACAAAATCAAACCGGATAAAATTAATTACGGTCAATATCTTTCAACGGCAGAAAACAGACTTTCCCGCTCTTATTTCATTTCTGTTCCTTATTTGAGATTGAGGCAAGGATAATAGGACTTGATGAATTTCAATTTCTTCTCTACTCCCTACTCACTTACTTTCAGTGGAATAGGATATTTTTTCATTTGGAAGTCCCTAATGGTACTTAGACATTTGATGGGAGAAAAAATACCTGTTTGCGTAGCATGACCTAGAAAAAGTCAGTCTAGACAAGAGAATTACCTCAACGCCCTAAAAATGGCTAAAATCCTGAATTATCAAGGGTTTATCTCTTTTTCACTTAAAAAGCTTTGCCAGTCTATAATTTGAGCCTGTTTTGTAGTTATGTTTTGTCTAAGTCCCACTAATGATATTCAATTATTCAATACCTAAAAATATCATCATCCAAATCCCCAGAAAATTGCAAAACTCAAATAGAATTTCATAGCACTAGCCCCAGTCAACAAATTAAGATAAATTTGCAAAGACTGAAAAAAACAAACCTATTAGTCTAATTAGGTGTGGTGGAGGAGAATCTAGGAGTGCTAAATAGAATGTCAACAGTATATTCAACAGTTTTTACTAAAAATGGTCAACCGAAACCACTTCGTGTAGGGGTAATTGGGGTTGGTAATATGGGCCAGCACCATACCCGTGTCCTAAGTTTGCTCAAAGATACTAAGTTAGTAGGTGTTGCAGATATCAATGTTGAAAGGGGACTAGACACTGCCAGCAAGTATGGAGTTCGTTTTTTTGAGGAGTATCGAGACCTTTTACCTCATGTTGATGCAGTCTGTGTCGCCGTGCCCACTCTTCAACATTATGCTGTGGGAATGACCTGCTTAGAGGCAGGAGTCCATGTCTTAATGGAAAAGCCCATTGCTGCAAGTATCGCTGAGGCCGAATTTTTGGTCAATACTGCTGCTGAAACGAACAGAATTTTACAGGTGGGTCATATAGAAAGATTTAATCCGGCTTTTCAAGAACTCAGTAAAGTTCTGAAAACTGAAGAATTACTGGCCTTGGAAGCTCACCGGATGAGTCCTTATTCTCATCGAGCTAATGATGTGTCTGTAGTTTTGGATTTGATGATCCATGATATTGACTTATTGTTAGAGTTGGTAGCTACTCCAGTTGTTAAGCTGACTGCTAGTGGTAGTAGTGCTTCTAGTTCGGGAAACTTAGATTATGTAACAGCTACTCTTGGTTTTGCCAATGGTATTGTGGCTACTCTAACTGCCAGTAAAGTGACACACAAAAAACTTCGTTCTATCGTTGCCCACTGTAAAAATTCTTTGACAGAAGCAGATTTTCTTAACAATGAAATTCTGATTCACCGTCAAACAACAGCTGATTATGTGACAGATTATGGTCAAGTGCTTTATCGTCAGGATGGTTTAATTGAAAAGGTTTATACTAGCAATATTGAACCTCTTCATGCAGAGTTAGAACATTTTGTCAATTGTGTGGGTGGAGGAAATGAACCTTCGGTTGGAGGAGAACAGGCTCTTAAGGCATTGCGTTTAGCTAGCTTGATTGAGAAAATGGCTCTTGATGGTTTAGCTTGGCATCCAGCAGATTCAGAATATAATTTGTTGAATACTTCAATGCTTAAAGTAGGTTAAAATATCTCCATAATTCCCCTAGGGATTTTTTAATAGAAGTATTATTTTTTTGATAAATTACTCCGCCTTATTTATATATTTAGGCGGAGTTTTAAGCGGAAAAATGGAAAAAAAAACAGGATTTGTATACAGATTTAAGGATAATTATCAGAAATAATTCAAAAGTCTGGCAAAAGCTCAATTTTTTTAATTATAAAAAGCTTTTCTCTGGTAAGCATTTAGCTATCAATGATTAACACCATTTCTCAAAAATTTTTCTACATTTTCTTGAGTAGGGGACCCACCCCTAACCCCTCCCAGGAGGGGGAGTAGGTAGGGACGTTGCATGCAACGTCATAATAATTAATACTAAATTGCTAAAAATTATCAAAAAAGTGATTCGGCCTGTATTAATTACTTAATAATTTAAGTTTCCTCAAGTCTGGTATTAATGTATGGTAATTGGCACAACACCCAAGGAATAAAAATGAAGGAAAATTATAGATAGAGTCTTTTCAGCAATTAAGAATTTTTCAGTTCATACAGACCAAATTTACAGAACAGCTCGAAAACCGAAAATTCTGTACTGAAAGAGGGATTAGAATCAGCAGTCCTCCCGTGCGTTGACCACCAAAAAATATTGATAAAAAAACAGAAGAAACAAGCTCAAGAGCGATGAAAGATTACGGAATAATATTGAGGGTAAATTTGGTCAAGCGAAAAGAGGATTTAGCTTGGAGAAAGTGATGGCTAAACTTCCTGAAACTTCCGCAACTGCCATCGCAATTACTTTCTTAGTAATCAACCTTTCTACCCTCTTAAAAGAGGCTTTTTCTCTTTTTTTGTACTTTTTTGGAGAAAAAACTGTTTTTACCGAAGAATTAATAATTAAATAATTAAATAATTAAATAATTCACGCCTTGAAGCCTCCACTTTCAAGGGAAAAAAGCGGTTGAGGGATGGCGAGGTTTCCTCGCCATATCCAATCAACCAAGAGAAATAAATTTTTTCCTTTGATTCAATCCAATCCGTTTTAGGGAGAGGTAATTATCAATTATCCATTATCAATTATCAATTATTGAAGGTCTGTTTAATCATTTTAACTTATGGTTGAATAAATGATGATAATTTTTTATGATCATCAGTTTTTTTTGAATAACAAGTCAACCGTTTTCAGATTTTTTCAGCAAACCCTAATTATTCGGTAAACTATAGCAATCCGCGCATTGGTTGTGATAGTATTTATAATAGTTAATTTGAGCTGAAAACCCTGAAAATTATCACTCCTGACTCCTAACTACCACTAAAATATTACAACCGATTACAGCAGTTTTCATTTGGGTAGACCACTGTAGAGACGTTGCATGCAACGTCTCTAGGAGGTTTTGGTTGTGGCGATGTGGTTGATAAATCTGAAAAGCGCTGTAGAGAATTGCTATATATACTTTTACTAATGTTTTTAACTATCATTATCCAGAATTCATGTGGCTATCAGCTAATGGCTGATAACTAATAGCTGAATCCTGAGCTTACCTGTTAACTAAAACCTATAAATTTCAACTCACCAGTAGAAGAATTAGTATAGCTAAATATTTAGGGCTTATTAAGCTTAAAAATTTAATTGAGATGCACCCAAAACCTAACTATAACTAAATATTGAATTTGGTATTATTAATTCAGGACTGCTATACATATAACAATATTTACCTTAATCTTTATTAGGGCAGTTTTTGTACTAATTATGATGAATTAGCTCATTAATTTATGAATTAAAACTGCCCCTATGTAAGTTCCTCAATCAAGGTGGATAAAACCTAACCAAATGTGGAACTATTCCACCCCCACATTGAACCTTTAGCGTCAGAAAATTCTATGTAAATTCGATTTTTTGGTACACCCAAAACTTGATTAACTTCTTGACAAAAATCTTGGCTTATTTTCTTTGTTTGCTCAGGATTCATGCTGCCAATGCTTTTAATTTCCATATAGCAAACTGGTTCATTGCTATTACCACCAAAAGTCATGGGAATATCTGATTCAAAAATTGTCATTACATAAGATTCTGGTTTGTGAAAATGCTTTGCCATACCAGATGAAAGAGTTTTCAGAAGGCTATCAATTTTATCTTTTTCTGTTTTGGGAAGAGAAGTTTGAACTTTAATTAATGGCATAAATCAATCAACAATTAACTATGAACAAAATGAAGCATTAAAGTAGGTATTCAGCTATAAAAATAAACCAAGCAATTTTATATACATAGACCTAGTTGACACACACATTCTTACTTAGAAGATTGGAAAAATCTCAGTTTTTCAGAAAGTCAAAGGTTAAATTCATAGCAGTTTTAGATAATTTTCCTACAAAGTTTTAGGCGAGTTTCAATAATTAATAATTACCTATTCTTGAAAACCGATAGGATTGATTAAAAGGGAAATCTTTTTCTTTTTTCTCCTTTAAAGGAGAGGCTTTAAACCCTGATTTTTCGGTAACTGAATTCAGAAATTAATTATCTAAAAACACTTTTGCTTTGATTTAGTATTAGCTAATAGCTGATAAATAAGGGTTTCTAAAATTAGTGAGGCACATTTGGTTTTATTCTGATATTCTCCATTTTCCCTATAAAGTTAGAATTTTGTACCTCACAATTATAAAATTGTGATATATCACAATTAACCACCATAATTCCAGCCTGTACTTTCTAACAATAGAGGGTCTCCCTCACGATGTATACCTGCTGCAATTACTTCCCCTACATATACAGTATGATCCCCTTCTTCTACAGCACTAATAACTTTACATTCAACATAACCAAGAGTATCAGAAATAATTGGGCAACCAGTTTCTCCTAAATAAAATTCTACATCTTCAAATTTATTCCCCACACGACGTTGAGGTTTGAAAAATTGTTGAGCTAAATCTTTTTGCTCTGCTGCTAAGAAACTAAGAGAAAAAACTCCACTAGCCTTAATCATGGCATGGGATTTAGAATCTTTATTAACACAATTAACAATCAGGGGAGGCTTAAAAGATGCTTGCATTACCCAACTAGCTGTAAAGCCATTCACTTCATCACCATCTTTAACACCACAGATGTATAATCCATGAGGAATTTTACGCAGTATAGTTTTTTTTGCCTGTTCGTCTAGCAAAGTTTTACCCACTATATATTTAAGAATTTGACATTTTTTATTTTAACTAAAGTAAGTACATTAGACATCTCCCTAAGTGAAGTTCCTCGGAAGAGGCAAGGGAATAGATTTATCTCAACGTTGGTTGAAGACCCGCGCTCTCCCGTTTCGGCTGTTGCCGACATGAAAGGCGGAGGGAGCAAGTGCGGCAGCTATTCGGGGAGCTGAGAGATGGGAAAACCAATCAATGTTGCGGTATTTACAGGTAGTGTGCTATAGTATAAAAAGAACGCTCCTGGGCTAGCAGTGTCAGTCTGTGGAGATACCGTAAGACCCGAAAGAAGTTCGGCAAGGGATGTAGGTGAGGTCTTAAGCAGAAACCCAAATTGTGAGTTTTGGGAATCCCCTGTTGTCGCATAAGCGCAACGTTGGGATGATGTCAATGCAGGAGTAGGCAAGAGTCAAAAGGTCATTTCAGTTATCAGTTATCAGTACCTCTGCCTGAACCATTGGCATTGAAATAATGAACTGTTATCTATGTAATCTCCGTAATCCCCGTAATCCCCTTCAAAGGGGAAGATTTGGACTTCCTGGTTTTGGTAACAGGGGTAAAGATTTTTACAGATAATGCTACAAGAAGATACTTTATTAGGGCTGACGCAGAGACCATGTATGTAGTGTTAAAAACTCTATCGCTACAGTTTTTGCAATCTATATATAGTAGTACCCCTGCCTAAGTCCTGTTTATTTATATAGAACCCATTTGGGATCTTTTAGATTGATTTTCCTTTCTATAATCTGAGCGAGCCCTCAGAAACTATAGTTACTGTGTTGAATAAAAAATCATATGTATGGGCGAGTAACCCCCCACAGTTTTTATGATATCACAAAAATTGTGAGGATGGAACTAAAAATACTTTGAGGCGCGATTTTTTTTAGGAGCTTCACAGAATGAAAAAGTTGGCGCTAGCTAACATAGCGATCTAACCGAATGAATCTTCTGATTCTAATCTTGAAAGTAGGGGAGTAGGGAAGTATTTTTCAATCTTTTCGGTGTATTGCCTCTATTCGACTTCCGACCCGTAAGTCAAAAATTTAATCACAGGCAAAGATACTAAATAGGTTATATATGATAGTGACTGTTTCTTAGACATCTGGTGAAAATTCAAAATCAAATCAATTATCATCCAGAAATTATCTATTCTTTCTTCCTGTTCCCAGTTAAGTGTTCCCTGTTCCCTCTTTTCCGGAGATGTCTCTTGTAATTCGATTGAAGTCTCATCATTTAACCAAAGTCTAAAAAATAGATAATAGATGGATAGCAAGCTTTATGTGGCACAATAAAAAACTTTGCTCACTAATTAAATGTTTTTAGTTACAGGTTTTTGAGTTGTAAACTCAAAATATAGTGTAGCGCTATAGTTTTGATCCTACCTATATAGTTTACTTACCTAAATCCTAACTGTACAATAAATATTCCATGTTTTCCCCAAATCACTTTCTCCAAAAATTAAATCATCAAAAAAATTGGCGTTTCATAGCAATCATATTAATAGTTGCCACCTTAGCGATCGCCTGCAACAACACCAAAACAACTACTACAACCTCAGAAATACCAACCACTCTCGAACCAGGAACTCTCGTTTGGGCTAGATATAGAGATTCCGACACCCTCGATCCCCACAAATCAACATCACCCTTATCTAGACAAATAATTGACCAAATCTACGACACACTTCTGGCCTTCGATGACCAAGGCAAAATTCAACCCAACCTTGCCAAAGAATGGTCAGTTAACGACAATGGCAAAGAATATACTTTCAAACTCAACGAAAATGTCAAATGCCATGACGGCACAACCTTTGATGCTAATGCCATTAAATTTACTATAGACAGAGCGATAGACCCCGAAACAGAAAATTACACCAAAGACAGTTGGGGGCCAATAGAAACAGTAGAAGTCGTGGATGACCTGACGGTTAAGGTGAAAATGACGGAAGCTTTTAGCCCTTTTCCCCGTTTTCTAGCCGACCCTTACTCTAGTATGATTTGTCCATCAGCCATAAAAACTTACAACAACAAATTTGGTATAGATGGAGTAATAGGTACGGGTCCGTTTCAATTTGTGGAATGGACTCAAGGGGAACAACTTGTACTCAAAGCTAACCCAAACTACAAAAATCATGGGCGACCTGTAGAAAATTCTGGTACTCCATATATTAAGAAGTTAGTAATTAAAACTATGCCAGAAGTAGAATCTCGTTTAGCTGCGCTAAAATCTGGCGAAGTACATTTAATTGAACCTCAAATAACAGAAGTTTATAATATCAAGCAAGACTCTAATTTAAAAGTTTATACTGCTGAAAATACTGGGCAGATAGTATTTTTTGAGTTTGTTACTTCTAGACCTCCTTTTAATGAAAAAAAGGCAAGACAAGCAATAGCTTATGGAATAGATCCAAAAAAAGCAACAGAGGAAGTATTCGCAGGTTTAGCTAAACCTTCCGAATGTGCGATCGCCGATGTTATGTTTCCTAATGATGAAAAACTTTGTTCGGAGTTTAGTATTAAACCAGACCAGGAAGAGGCAAAAACTCTACTAAGTGAACTTGGTTATAGTGAAGATAAACCATTAGAAGTAACTCTCCTAACTTGGAAGGGAGGAAACCGTGAGAAAATTCTGGAAAATTTTCAAACTCAATTAGAAGAAGTGGGTATAAAAGCTAATTTAGAAACAATGGATATTGGCAGTCTTAATGCCAGAATAAAACAAGAAAATAGTCAAGCAGAAGGCAATGGTGTTATTGATATGATGGGATGGTCTTGGTACGACCCAGATTTTCTTTATACATTGTGGAATTCTCCTAGTTGGATGGGAGGTTATCACAGTGATGAACTTGATAATTTATTGGTAGAAATGCGAACTGCAACTAATTCAAACGAACGGCAAGAAAAAGTTTTGGAAGTGCAGAAATATTTGTTGGATAATGCTGTGATGGTACCACTTTATAGTCCTGGTTGGATGTGGAATTATGTTAGTAATTCGGATGTGGAAGGTTTTAAGATTGGAGTTTTTAATCGACCTCAATTTAATGATGTAAAATTATCCACTGCTACCGATCAAAAAGAAGCAGTTAAGTCTCCTGAAAGTTCTGAAAAAGAAGAAGTAGAGCAGCCAGTTAATTCAGAAGAAAATCTAGAAAATAAAGATGCTGTTTCTGAAAAAGAAGCTGTAGAGCAGGAAGTTAATTCAGAAGAAAATCTAGATAAAAAAGATTCTGTTGCTTCTCCAGAAAATGAATAGGAAGTATAAATTTATCCTTCCCTTGATCTAAATAAATAATTATTGAGTTCTCAAATCTCCTCAAATATATCAAATCTAATTTTTATAGGTCTCGTAATCTTTAATCTGGTTACGAGACTTGATTTATCAATTAAATAAACAGACTTTTGGGGAAATTAGTTTAATTGATGAATATATAGGATTTCTCAAGTTAGTGAAGTAGAGTTATTTTTCTTCTTTTCTATTTCCACCAAACCCGAATTACTACTCCCTCGGACCTCCGACCTAAAACATAGGAAGTATAAATTTATCCTTCCCTTGATGTCAATAAATAATTATTGAGTTCTCAAATCTCCTCAAATATATCAAATGTAATTTTTATCAGTCTCGCTATCTTTGCTCTGGTTACGAGACTTGATTTATCAATTAAATAAACAAACTTTTTCGCAAATTAGTATCAGTCTAGTAATTACCAGAAGCATCCAGAAATTTTTTACAAACTGATAATAGTGCAGAAAGAGAAATGATGAAATATATTTTGACAGGTTTCCGAGAATTACTACCAGAACAAGAACAAGAAAATCTATCTGACGAAATAATCTCTAAAATTATTGAAATTCATCCTCCCCTTGGTCTGAAAAAGCAAATTACAGCGAATTCCAGGTTGATGAGGTACAGTAGCACTAAATTTTTAAATAGTTTTTGAAGTATCGAATAAAGTTTTCATGTCTTTAATCAAATCTACTATAATCACTTTACCACACTTACATGGAATAGGCTGTATTTATTTGGATAGTTCTATTAACCCCGAACTCGATCCACAGAAACTACCTAAATATCAAACAGTACAAAAAGCAGATATAAATGAACTTTTGGATCACCTTGGTCATTGTCTAACTTCAGTCAAAAAATATCCACAAGGAAAAATTCCTGAAAATGAACGAACAAAATTTTTGAATAATCAAGTTATTGGTTTCTTTTATAGCGAATTAAAAAAATTAGTTGATTCATTAAATCCTGAAAATCTTCTAGAACATTTAATTAGTTACCATGAAGCAATTTACAAACCTATACCTTCTGTTAAGCAACTTTAGCAAGATACAAGATTTTTCAAGGGATAAAATTTTTTTCTGGTTACAATAAATCGACCCTGCTATTAAAATTGGAGTATTAGTACAATTTTTTTTTAATTAAAACAGAGATTAAATCAAATTTATAGATGTTAATTTTGAATATATTTTAGAAGTTTTAAAATTTATAAGTAGTCGTGCAAAATAAATTTCCTAACTTAGGAAGGTACTCATGCAAGAAGTAAAAGGCAAGAGAGGATTGGTAGTATGTGTAATTAATTTTGCATAGTTATTTATCAAACAAAATTAGGAAAAAACCTGATAGTTAAATTCTAATTACTATAAATCAGGAGTTAGAAGTTATTCTAGCTCCTAAGCCATCAAAGCTAGCAATTAATTAGACTAATCATCCTTTGGGCCAAAAACCATCTGCACCACCATTTGTTTTCCACCTTGTTCATGATATCTATCAGCCCAATGTCTAATTATTTCATCTAACTCTTCTTTAGCCTGTTCAAAGTGATCGGGAGAAATATCAAACTCCTCCAAAATACGCATTACCTTATTACTATAATTCTTTTCCGCCCAGTCCTTCATCAGGCGGAAATAGCGAGCTGTCTCCTCGACCATTATATAAGTCCGTTCTTCTTGATCCTCTGGGGAATAAGAAGAACGAGTTAGAGCATAAAAAGGCATTCCCCAAGGAGAATCTATCTTAGTTACCGTACCAGAATAAATTAAACGACGCTTGATATGTTCTGCCAAAGCTTCACTCAGAGGCATCCGGCGTTCAGGTGGTAAATCTTCCTGAGAACGCCTATGCAAGAACTCAATTAACTCCATAAATTGAAAAGAATTAATCAATCTAGCATCAGGCATATTTAAAGGAAGTTTAGTTTCGATATATCGCCTCTCCTCTGTAGTAAGATTAGTACCAGGAAGGCGAGGACGACCAGGACTCCAAGGATATTGTTCTAACCATACATAGGGAAACTGAATCAAGTACCGAGGTTCTTGAGAACCCAACATTTTCAGCAATTTGCCCTTTGTTAGTGCTTCTTCTACTTCCTGCACAATCACTTTAACCCGTTTAGGTTCGATGTGATGCAGATGTCCGGTCATGCGGAGATTTTGACCTTGTTCAATATAGGTCATATAAATCGCACACTTAGCTGCAGTTGCGGCTGCATCTAAAAAAGCCCCATGACGATGCCCACTCGTCCTCATGGCACTAAATGCTAGATATAACATAATCTGATCCATAGCGCTGGGGCTAAGGCTATTAATCAGATCGGTATCGCTTTTCATTATAATCCCCAAAATAACAAAAGTAAGGAGGTATTATATCGTCCTCCGTTAACAATTAAAAATATGCTGGCTATGATAATATTTCAATGCCAGGAAGTCAGTCAGCCATAACTGTTACACTAACCAAGAGCACGAATTACGCAAAATTTTGTGTTATAAGCTAGCTGCGGTGTAAAGTTAATTGTTAATTATAACACACCCTACAGTTAGACTTGATGCACAAGTTCTAAATATATCTATCTTTTTGATATTTTTTCGCGTTTGGTGTGAGAATAGTAACACGAATTAACCGTGCGAATAGTTTGTTATTCTAGTAGATTTTTGCACCCTGTGTACTGTTTGCTGACACATATGCTTAATAATAGCATAACATACTAAATTAATAATTTGACATAGTATCTTGCCTGTTAGCTCCAGAGTTAAAGTTAGGGAAACTCCTCTGAAAAGAGGCAAGAAGCAGCCAAGGAGATTATCCTGCTATGGCAGATTCCCGATCCATAGAACTTATACCAAATTCATGCATAGGAAGTTACATCTTAAATTTATGATTTATTCCTACAAGAAAAAATTATAAATTCCATAAATTGTAAAAATAAAACATTTTTTCCTCTTTTTTTATTCTTTTTTTCTTTCCCAGTTAAGTGTTTCCTATTCCCTGTGTCATGACTGTAGCAATATTTTATGAAATTGGTATTACTTAAATTAAATACCTTGCCATCTCTCGTGGAGGAGATGGTTATTTCCCCAGGTATTTGCTTCCCATATCAAACGAAACCTATACCTCAGGGTACAGTTTAACCAAGGACAAACTTTATAAGTTCAAAATTATCAGTCAAATAACTACTACTACTCAGTGGAAGTAATACATTCAAAATTGAAAAATCAAAAGTATTAATTGGTAAGGCTTTGAAGATTTTGTAACTGACGGGTTATTTTCACCACCCTGTAATAAGTTTTTAGAGCAGTGGAATACCTTATCCCCTTGTTGAAATACTTCAATGAAGATAAGTCTCCATTGAAGAGCAAGGGTTTAAACCAAAATTTTAGGTAATTTTTCACATCATAATGTTCATATACTATGGAACATACAAGCAACATTCTCAATCTAAAAGCTCAAACAACTTTGACAAAAGTCCAACTTCCTCCTGAAACTTAAAAAGTAGGAAACAGCTTTAGCGTCCACTACCACGATGAGGACAAATTTCCTGATGATCTAGCCCAGAAGTACAGATTGTGCTTACAAAATTTCTCCTGTTTCTTGGCATACGGGGATTAGTAGGCCCGCTTTGACGGGTTTGAGCAGAGCTTCTGAAAAATGTTGCAGATAATTCAAGTTCATTTCCAGTCATTAGAGCTTGGCTACTAGGAGCATTAGCAAGTAATAATAAAAACGAGAAAACGATCGCTGTATAACTGTGCATAGGTCATATCCATGTAAGAGTATCTATTCTCTGATACGGATATTGAGGATAAAATCAGGATACTTAACAAATAATTTGTTAGTTCAATATATAGAAAAGGGTGTGACGGATAAATATATTAAAGTGGGTTTACTCCCAAAGCAGATGTAAAGCTAAGACTTAAATCAACCTACAGATTCTCAAATTAAAAAGTAAAATTCAAACTATACCCGTGATTATTGTCCGGTGTTTTAACCATCACAAGTAAACAGAAGTATTCAGAGATTACTGGCCTAATCTCACCGATCCCTGCCGAAAAATTTACTTACAAAAGATTCTACTAATTCACTAATTGAAGTAGAATAGATATTTAGTAAAAACTTACAAAAATCAAACTCAAATGGAAAAAGGATTCATTCTCTGGTTTACAGGGTTAAGTGGAGCTGGTAAAACAACTATTAGCAAAGTTGTGGCAGAAAAATTAAAAGAAAGAGGTCGGAAAGTAGAAATATTAGATGGAGATATAGTCAGAGAAAACTTATCAAAAGGGTTGACTTTTAGTAAAGAAGACCGAGATATAAATGTCCGGCGAATTGGATTTGTCGCTCATCTCCTAAGTAGAAATGGAGCAGTAGCAATTACTGCCGCAATTAGCCCTTATAAAGTAATACGAAATGAAATTAGAGAAATGGATGAGAATTTTATAGAAGTTTATATAAATGCACCTTTAGAAGTATGTGAACAACGTGACGTTAAAGGGTTATATGCTAAAGCTAGGGCTGGAGAAATTAAACAGTTTACTGGTATTGATGACCCTTACGAAGCACCAGACAATCCAGAAATTACTTGCTACACAGATAAAGAAACTTTAGAGGAAAGCGTAGCTCATATAATTAGTAGTCTAGAAAATTTAGGTTATTTGACCTAAAAAATATAGGGAGGGAATGAGCAATGAAGCAGCAAAAATCAAAAAATCAAGAAGATGTAATTAGCAAAATATTATCTTTATCCAAAATTTTAAGTTATGGAACAATAGTTATATTATGCAGTTGCTGGGGAGTGTCATATTCTGTACAAGCTCAACCCCTCTCTGAGAAAGACCAAACAACACCAGAAACCTCAACCCTACCAAAACTAACAGAACCTTTGCCTAAAGGTATAGATGCACAACCGTCTCTGCTAGCTCCACCCCCAGAACCAATATTGATTCCTGAACCAGAAACACCCTTACCAGACTCGAAAGGATATACACTTGGCCCTGGCGATCGTGTTCAAATAGACATCTTTAACGTACCAGAATATAGTGGGAAAAATGGCCAACATCAAATACAAATTGATGGGACTCTCAATCTCCCATTAATAGGTAATGTCTCTGTTGAGGGAATTACCTTAGATAAAGCCAAAGAATTAATTCAAGAAAAATACGGCGAATATCTACAAATACCTATAGTTAACCTAAATCTATTAGCAGCACGTCCATTAAAAATAGCGATCGCTGGAGAAGTTCAACATCCTGGTTCCTATACAATTTCGCCGATAGTGAGTCAAGGGGGTAATAGTAAAAGTGGGACTCAACTACCTACAGTTACTAAAGCATTACAGGTAGCGGGTGGAGTAACAACTTCAGCAGATATCAGACAAATTAAAATTCGTCGCCTCCAACTCAACGCCTCAGAACAAGTAATCAACATCAACTTATGGGAGCTTTTGGAAAGTGGCAACTTAGTCCAAGATATTTCTTTGCGGGATGGGGATACTTTATTTGTCCCTAGTATTACAGAAGTTAATCCAGTTGAGTCAAATCAAGTAGCAAGTGCCAATTTTGCTGGTACTAATACTCAACCTCTCAATATTGCAGTTGTTGGAGAAGTAGCACGACCTGGTCCATATATACTAGAAACAAATATTGACCAAAATCAACTTTCCGCGACGGAAGAAAAATCAGACTCTAGTGAAGCAGATAGCAATATTTCACTGCCTCAGAATACAAAGTTGCATACTGTTACTAAGGCAATTAAAATGGCGGGAGGTATTACTTCGGCAGCAGATATTCGCCAAATTAGGGTTCGTCGGCTAACTCGTGCTGGTACGGAGCAAATTATTAAAGTAGACCTTTGGCAACTTCTTCAAAGTGGTGATTTAAGTCAAGATATAGTTTTACAATCAGGAGATACAATTTATGTGCCAGTAGCAGATGAAGTTAACTTGGATGAGTTAGCTGAAGTTACTGCTTCAAGTTTTTCTCCAGGTAATCTCAAAATTAATGTTATTGGGGAAGTAATTAAACCTGGAACAATTTTTATAGCTCCTAATAGTACACTTAATCAAGCTTTGTTAGCAGCAGGAGGTTTTAATCCAGCAAGAGCAGAAACAAAGGATATAGAACTGATTCGTCTTAATCCTAATGGTACAGTTACTCGGCGAAAAGTAGAAGTAGATTTTTCGGCAAAGGTTAATGAAGAAACTAATCCAGCTTTGCTAAATAATGATGTAATTATAGTTGGTCGTTCTGGTAGAGCAACCTTTACTGATAATGTTGGAGGTGTTTTAGCTCCTTTTGGTCCAATTAATAGAATTTTAGGGATATTTTTTGATATTTTTAATTAATTTAGTAGCTGGAAAAATTGGTCAAATTATTGCTAAAAATTTATATCAGGGAAAGAAAAAATTTAGGGAAGGTTGCTTTGGTGTATCTGGTAATGAAAAAAATAATTTATTTTGCTTCGCTCTTATTTATTAGAATTACAGAAGTTTTGTGGTCTATCAGGTAATAAAGTTTCAGGACTTTAGAGAATAGGGAAAAATGTGCCCTCCCTCTTAAATTTTTCCTTATTGTTAAACTTAGGTATTCTCTAGTTATGTTAGTTCCCAAATCGACCTATCCTCTACCTAATTAAAAAAAGTTAGTATAGCAAATTTTTTTAAACAGGTAGAATAAACGTTGTACATAAATATAGTCATATATAGTCAAATAATGTCAAATATTTTGGTTTATTTGTAGTAACCAGATAGTAAATATTTGACAAAATTTAATAACTCTTGACCTGATGTTTAATGGTACAATGAAATTGGCTCATAATTGCCTACTCAATAATTATAAAAATTCCGAACTTCTCAGAGCATTTAGTAATTTTAACCCCTTAATTTATGAGATTAGTTGAGAGGCATATTATTCAAAAAAATTATAGGTTTTATGCTGAAATTGACGGATTGTGTTTCTTGTCGAAAAATCTCTATAACTATGCTAATTATTTAGTTCGTCAGTCTTTTATATTTGATAATATTAGTCTTTCTTATTATGACCTGCAGCGTCAACTCTCTACTCAAGTAGACTATAAAGCAATGCCAGCTAAAGTCTCTCAACAAATCTTGATGATTTTAGATAAAAACTGGAAAAGTTTTTTAGCAGCGAACGAAGTTTATAAACAGAATCTATCAAAGTTTAATGCTCGTCCATGTCTGCCTGGATATAAAAATAAAATAACGGGAAGAAATCTTGTAGTTTATATGACACAAGCTATCAGCAAAAGACAACTCAAACAAGGAATTATTAATCCCAGTTTTACTGGGATTAATCTAAAAACATTAGTACCTACTTTACAAATTAAACAAGTTCGTCTCGTCCCTAGACTTAATCATTATGTAATTGAGGTGATTTATGAGAAATGCGAAAAACAATACGAGCTAGAAAAAAATCGTTGTGCCAGTATTGATATTGGGTTAAACAATTTGGCTACATTTTCATGTCGGCGACAGCCGAAACTTTTAATCAAGCCGGAATCAAACCGCTCTTGATAAATGGCAGACCGTTAAAATCTATAAATCAATACTATAACAAAATATATAGCTTCCTAAAATCTCAACTCCGAGAAAATCAATCAAGTTTGAGACTGAAAAAGCTTTGCAATAAAAGAGAATTTAAAATAAATGATTATCTTGCGTATTGCATCTCGTTTGATTATTAATACCCTGATTAAAGAGAAAATAGGAACATTAATAATAGGGCACAATGAAGACTGGAAGCAGAATATAAACTTAGGGAAAAAAAATAATCACGCATTTTGTCTGTGTTCCCTATAAGCAGGTTAATAGAAATGTTATCTTATAAAGCCTTGATGGTAGGAATAGATGTAATTATTACAGAAGAATCTTATACCTCCGCATCAAGTTTTATAGATAATGATTTGATTCCAGTGTACAAGAAAGGCCAGAAAAATCAAGTCACTTTTTCTGGAAAAAGAGTAAAGCGATGCAGCGCGGTCTTGGGGAGGCAGTGCGGTCTTGGGGGTTCCCCCCATGAGCGACTGCATCAAGACAAAGAGGTTTGTATCGTACCGCCAGCAAAGAATTAATCAATGCTGATGTGAATAGTTCTTTGAACATTATGAGAAAAGCAGCTCCCTTTTGTCTTTGACCATGGGATAGAGGAGCCAGTGCGTTGGGCGGTTTCCCCGACTTGAAGCAACTGGCGTGGTGTTGTAGTGCCTCTTTCAGAGGAGCTGCGCTAACACCCAGTTAGGGTAACACTTGCAAAATAAGGATTAGTCATATTTGACTATATTTTTATCAACTATTCTTGACAAGATTATTATTATATATAAATGGCACGTCTGGTTAGGATATTATTAAATTATCTTACCTGAATCATAGCAATAACTTTATTTTTTACTTTTAACTTTTGACTTTAACTATGAATATGGAACCGGAAAAAACTTCTCAGTTATCTTTATCTAATCATCGCGGTAAACTGGTAGACTCCAAGAGAAATTTTCCACAGAATCAATATATATATGAGGCTGAGTTTCACAAATTTGAAGAAAAGCCATCTCAAAAAGAAAATAAGATTTGGAAATTAATATGTCATCGTTTTTTCTTGATTTTTAGTGTGACAACTGCCACGACAACTGGAGCATATTTTTGGAGTTTAAATCAAATTCCTATATATCAGGGAAAATTTCAAATATTAGTTGAACGAGTTATGGTTAAGAATTCGGCTAATAATCAATTAGGTACAGATGAAAAAATATTAAGTACAAATTCAGCAGAAGATTGGGAAAAACAAGCAGCAAGAATTATTTATGGTATGGATGAGGAAAGAATTGCTTCAGTTGTCAATCAAAATCAAGAGAATAGCAATTATATCTTAGATTATGAATCACAAATTCAAGTGCTAAAGAGTCCGCAAATTATGCAGCCAATAATTGTGGAAATTCAAAAAGAGTATCCAGAAATTAATTATAATTTTCTGTTTGAGAAACAAAAAACTCAATTTTTCAGTGGGGAAAAACTGAAAATTCAAAGGTTAGGTGATACAAAAATTATAGAAGTTAGCTATAAGGACTCAGACCAAAATAAAATAAAGTTTGTATTAGATAAACTGGCAGAAACTTATATTAAATATGGTCGTGAAGATAGTCAAACTAAGACTGATGAAGGGTTGAAATTTGTTGAGGAACAAATTCCTAAATATCAGCAAATAATTAAAAAACTCCGACAGGAATTGCAGCAGCTACAACAAGAGTATCTGTTTATTAATCCCGAAATTAAAAGTCAAGAAATAGCAACAGAAAGGAATCAAATTCAATCTCAAAAACTAGAAAATAAAATATTGCTTGACCAACAGCGATCGCTCCATACTATGTTGCAAAGTCAGTTGGGAATTAATCCAGAAGAAGCTCTGATAGCTTCAGCTTTAAGTCAAGCGCCAAGATATCAATCATTATTAAATCAATTACAAAAAGCAGAAACAACGATTGCTCTAGAATCAGCTCGTTTTAAAGATAAAGCACCTCAAATGCAAGCTTTATATAAGCAGCGAGAAAAATTACTGCCTTTATTAAATCAAGAGGCAGAAAAAGTTATTGGCAGAGATATAGAAGAAGTAAGTAAAAAGGCTTTAGCTTTTCAAGACTCTGTTCGCCTAGAATTAATTCACAAAATGATATTAGCTGCAAATCAAATAGAAGTGATGGAAGTTAGAGGTAAGGTATTGGATGAAGCTGAAGCTAAATTAAATGAATATGCTGAAAAAATGCCAGAAGTAGTAAGGCGTTACACGGAAATTCAGCAAGAGTTAGAAATCTCAAATAAAACGATTAAAGAGCTTTTAGAAAAACAACAGATATTACAAATAGAAGTAGCTCAAACAAAATTACCTTGGGAATTAATTTCACCACCAGAATTACTAAAAACTCAAAACGGTGAGTTGGTAATATTATCTCCAAATATGTTACTAAATCTTGCTCTAGGAGGTTTGACAGGATTAGTATTTGGAATATTATTGGCTCAGTTGGGAGAGAAATTTAAGCAAGATGTTTTTGAGACACCAAAAGAAGTTAAAAAATCTATTGGTTTGCCTTTGTTAGGAGTAATTCCTATACATGAACAAAGAATGTGGATGAATTATGAATTGAAAGAAAATAAAAGTTCATCTTTGGTTTTATATCCCTCAGCTTTTCAAGAAGCTTTCCGTACTTTAAATGCTAATATTCGTCTATTAAATATTGAAAATCCGATTAATTCTCTCGTAATTAGTTCTGCTTTACCAGGAGATGGTAAATCTACAGTAGCAGGTCATTTAGCTCGCGCTGCTGCTGCTATGGGTCAACGGGTATTATTAATAGATGCCGATCTGCGTTGTCCACAAATTCATAATATGATGGGATTATCAAATCAGCAGGGCTTAAGTAATGTAATTATTGATGGTACGCCAATAGAAGATGCTATTCAGCGATCGCCTGTGGATGAAAATCTGTTTGTCTTAACTTCTGGACCTATTCCACCAGACCCAACAAAAATTTTGTCTTCAAGGCAAATGCAGCAATTAATTCAAGACTCAGCTAATACTTTTGACTTAGTGATTTGTGATACTGCTCCATTATTGGGAAGAGCTGATGCTAATTTGTTGGCAGCTTGTACTAATGGATTATTGTTAGTAGTGGGATTGGGCAAAACGGAGCGAGAAGCTTTAAGTTTAGCTCTGGATGATTTGAGTATGGCAGGTATACCGATGTTGGGAATAGTTGGTAACGGCGATCGGGTTGATTCTTATTATCAACGATATTATGATTATGAGTATGTTTAGCTACATTATTTAAGAAATTAAGCAGTTTTCACCGAAAAAGTGGGTCTGAAGCCTCGCCCTTATAGGGGGACTTTAATTCTGGATTAGGTTAAATCATCAATCATTTTTTCTGCTATTTGTGTCATATTTTTTTCCCTTATTAAAGCATATAATTTTAACTTATCTAATCTCTTACTTGATAGCCTAAATTTTAATGTTTTATCTTTCATAAAACTCCAAAATGTACGCACAAATATATTATAATAGAGATATAGAAATAACCATACGATGTTAATTTTTATGCAGTAATTAAGGTCGAAAACATTGAAAGCAAGATATAAGTATAGATGCTATCCAAACCTTATACAACAAATTAATTTAGCGAAATTATTTGGATGTACAAGAGTAGTTTGGAACGATGCTTTAGCTCATTGTATTCAATAGTTTAAATCATCAAAGAAAAAGCCAAGTAATGCTGAACTACAAAAAGTATTTATTACTCAAGCTAAGAAGACAATTGAAAGAAGTTGGTTAACCGAAGTATCAGTAGTTCCACTACAACAATCATTAAACGATTTGCACCAAGCTTATCAAAACTTTTTCAATTCAGTTACAGGTAAGCGTAAAGGAGTAAAAGTTAAACCTCCAAAATTCAAGAAGCGTAATTCAAAACAGACAGCTAGATTTAGTTTGAGAGGATTTAAGCTAGGTCAAGATAAGGTATATTTAGCCAAGATTGGAAAGCTTAAAGTACATTGGTCAAGACCGTTACCATCACCTCCATCATCAGTAACAATAATTAAGGATTGTAGGGGCGATTCGCTCTTCGCCCCTACTAGATATTTTCTGAGTTTTGTTGTAGAAACATCTGCTGATTTTTCACCTAAAACTGAAAGTTATATTGGTATAGATTTAGGGATAAGCACATTTGCCACTTTAAGCAATGGCGAGAAAATTAATGCACCAAAACCATTAAAGAAAAATCTAAAGAAATTAGCCAAATTTCAACGCAGGCTTGCCAAGAAAATACCAGGTAGTAAACGTAGAGAAAAAGCTAAGTTAAGGGTGGCTAAATTACACGCCAGAATTAAAGATATTCGTACAGATTTTCTGCATAAATTGTCAACTAAACTAACTCGTGAATATGACACAATAATATTAGAAGACCTTAATGTTTCTGGCATGATTAAAAACCGTAAGTTAGCTAAAGCAATCAGCGACTTAGGATGGAGGCAATTCAGGACTTTAACTGAGGCTAAATGCCAAAAATATAGTAGGGAATTTAGAGTTATTTCTAGGTGGGAGCCGACAAGCCAAAAGTGTTCTCATTAATGAAAAATAGTTATTTTAATCTTTCGTTTCGTATTTTAAGTTTAGATATAAAAATATTACTCGGTCAAAAGAAAATTTTTCTTTCTTTTTTGGGTTTATTTCACCTCTAGGATTTTTCTCAAATGAAGAGAAAAGAAAACTTAAAGAAACTTTTATTTTAAAAATAAAACTTGATAAAGAGTATAATGGTTCAAAGCCAAATATTGATAAAGCTAAAAATATAGTTAGTCAAAACAATTTGGATAAAGAACCTCATATTCAAGGTCTTCTTAATGATAGAGAAGGAGATAATCATGCTAGGAAGTCGTATGTAAAACTAGAGTTTTTTAGAGAAATATCATCAGGTTTGGAAACAGTATCCTCCTTAGTAATTCCTGATATTTTTACTGGTTTAACAGAACAAGTAAAATTCGCAAAAGCATTGCGTAAATTCATTATAGAATATGAGGTCCAATACCCTGGATATGAGCCTTCTATGTTCAAAAAAATAACCGAACAAGTTTTATAAAATTTGAAAATTTGAGTTTGGTTACTTACTGTAAAAAAAAACTTTGAATATAGAAAAGCTAGCTAGTTATTTGCCTTTAGATTATTAGATAAATAGTAGTAAAATCAAACTAAATAGAAATAGGAAAACTCTAAAAAAATTAATTAATAACTACTCTCCAAGCATAAGCACCAGAGAGTATAGAGAGGGTTTGATATTTTGGAGAGAAAAAATGGCGATCGCCTCCCCATCCTACAGGAAGGCTTAATCTTTTATTGAACACTACTCTCCATTTTAGGTATTTGTGTTGATAATTAAAAAATTGTAAAAGATAGTTACGAATTAACTGGTTTGGCTAGTCTTACCAACTAAGATGGAATAGAAAGTTAAATTCAGTCAAAAAAAAATTGGCAAAACTAGATTAAATTAACATCCAGGGTGAGAAAACACAATAAGTTAAATTACCCAAAGAGTCAGTGCTAAAAAATTAAAGTTCTTATGTTTCTTGCATAAAAACTTTATAAGTAAAAATCTATTGATATTCATAAGTATTGAAAGTATTCAATTTTGACTTATGAAAGGGGGAATTTGTATTTTTGAGGAGAAAAAAATATGGCGATCGCTACAATTAATCCTGCAACAGGAGAAACAGTAAAAACTTTTGAACCAATCACAGATACAGAGATTGAAACAAAATTAGAATTAGCAAAAATAACCTTTCATCAATATCGTCAAATTCCCATGACTCAACGTGGGGAATGGCTATTAGCAGCAGCCGACATATTAGAGAAAAATGCCGAGAAATTTGGCAAAATAATGACCCTGGAAATGGGGAAAACTCTAAGTGGAGCGATCGCCGAAGCTAAAAAATGTGCCTCAGTCTGTCGGTACTACGCAGAAAAAGCAGCCGAGTTTCTGGCTGATGTCCCTGCAAAAACTGATGCTAGTAAATCATTTGTTCGTTATCAACCAATTGGCCCAGTGCTAGCGGTCATGCCCTGGAATTTTCCCTTTTGGCAGGTTTTCCGATTTGCAGCACCAGCTTTAATGGCAGGCAATGTGGGATTATTGAAACACGCCTCTAATGTTCCTCAATGTGCCTTAGCTATTGAAGAAATTTTTAAAGAGGCAGGTTTCCCAGAGGGTGCTTTTCAAACTTTATTAATAGGGTCAGATAAAGTAGCGGGTATTATGGCAGATGACCGAGTAAAAGCAGGAACTTTAACTGGCAGTGAACCTGCAGGTGCAAGTTTAGCAGCAACAGCAGGTAGAGCTATTAAAAAAACAGTTTTGGAACTTGGAGGTAGTGACCCTTTTATAGTCTTGGAAAGTGCCGACCTAGAAGCGGCAGTTTCTACGGCAGTTACAGCTAGGATGCTAAATAGTGGTCAATCTTGTATTGCAGCTAAACGTTTTATCTTGGCAGAGGCGATCGCTGATGAATTTCAACAACGTCTGGTAGAAAAATTTGAGGCTTTAAAAGTAGGAGACCCTATGTTGCCAGATACTAATGTTGGTCCGTTGGCAACTCCATCTATTCTTCAAGAGTTAAATGCTCAAGTACAAGCTTCTGTTGAGAAAGGAGCAAAAGTTCTCACAGGGGGTCATCCTTTATCTGATCTTCCTGGAAATTTTTACCTACCAACAATTTTGGCTGAGATACCAATAGATTCCCCTGCTTATCAGGAAGAATTTTTTGGTCCGGTAGCTTTAGTATTTCGAGTTGCTAATATTGATGAAGCAATAGAATTGGCAAACAATACACCTTTTGGGTTAGGTGCAAGTGCATGGACTACAGACACACCAGAGACAGATAGGTTAATATCAGAATTAGAAGCGGGTGCTGTTTTTATCAACGGTTTAGTTAAGTCTGACCCACGTCTACCTTTTGGTGGAATTAAACGTTCTGGTTATGGTCGGGAACTTAGCAGGGAAGGAATTTTGGAATTTGTCAATATTAAGACTATTTGGGTTAAATAATTACAGGACTTACGCAAAGAAACAATATATAGCGTCTACTAATTTAGGTGATTGCTAGCGCAAAGCTCGGCTTTTCATGTCGCGCAGCGTTTCATGTCGGCGACAGCCGAAAAGCGAAACGCTTAAAAAATTATAGCTATCCCCGAGCCTTGCTGATTCTAAACAATCCATAAAAACTTAAATAACTCTCATTTTAATTGTCAGATATTTGAGTTCAGATACGCTTATATTTTGATAATAATTGATGTTTCAGTTGATAAATAGTTTTTCCCACATGGATTTGCAATTTTTTTCAAATGATTCCAGACCAACGCAGCACAAGCAATATGATTTTTGGGAATTTTTGCCAGACGACATTGACAAAACTCTAGCCCTGGCGCATTTTTTAATTCTGGTGTGAAACTCCCCAATTTTTCATCTAGGCGCGAATCTCAAACTCAACGTCATCCATACTCTCCGAATTACTGGCTTTGGTTGTATATTTTATTTTTTGGAAGTCCCTAACTGAATGATGTTAGAATATAAGTTGTCTGTCAGAGACTTCTATGAAGATTTGATGAAGATCAAAGAGAAGTTTGATGAAGATTTGATGAAGATGTGAGAAAGAATAGTTTTTTTGTCTTGCAATTTCCCATAAAATCAAAATAAGATATAACCAGATCGACAGGAATTACGCAACGACACTAATTGTAGTGACAATATCCAGAATAATGCTGGAATTATACACTATATATATATGGTACTGTGTAAGTCCTGAATTAATTAGATATTAGTAATAGAACGTCTATTCAAGCTAAAGTTGTAGGTAAAAAGACTTCCGACAATACTTAGTTTATCAGCTTCTTACCAGTTACCTTGGCTACAAAATAAATCTAGATGGGCTAGTAGTCATAACAATTACCTAAAATATTGCTGTACTTAGATTCTTGATTTCTTAATCAGGGTAATTTTTTAAGTCTGATTATGATAGTATTAATACCTAAAAATTGGTATTAGATGTTGAGTTTGAGATAATATTTACTAAGTAGACTTTCTGTATCTATATCCCTTTTTATTTACCTAAGACTGTTTCATGTATCACCGTAAAATTAAAAATTTTCAGCTTGAAAACTTTTGATAGTTGAGGGAAAGTTCGTTTTTTATTGATTAATAAAAACTCTTCCTACTTTTTCCTGGAATAAAAACACTAAAAGAATCAAAAAGTCTTACTTTTATCTACCTTGAAAGTTTTTCTGTTTTCTGGAAAAGGAACGGCGGGGATGATACAAATTTTAGTAAATCAACTAACAACTTAGAACACACCTGATTAGATTTAATCTATTACCTAGAAAAAATTGGTAAATAGCAAAAAAATATTTATCAAATTTTTTATCTCTAAATCAAGAGTTTGATTTCATTTCTAAAGTTAGACTTATTTAGTTGAATAGACTTCTCCGAAAATTAATTCAAATCTTTGTAATTCGAGTAAAACTTAGTTTCTGGAAATGTCTAATAATTGAAAAAGGAATCAAATAGAAGAACAGTTGGATATTCCTTAATCATTTATTATTGAAGAAAGTTACAGGTTTTAGGTTATACTAAATTAAAATGAAGCTCCAGAGAATAAACTTTCAATCATAATTGATTGTAGATAAAAACCAATAAATAAATTAATTTCATAATTAATTGTAGCTTCAGATAAAATTGGTATTATACTAGGCGCGATAAATATTTACTACAAATCCCTCCTGCCTATAACCAGAGTTTTGTAACATTATTTTTTGAAAAATGAATGGAGATTCAATCTGCAACCAATTTTAGACACTATGAACACACTGGAGTTAATAACCCAATTGCTCTTGTTAGTGTTATAACAGGTTTTTTCAACACCTAAAACCTTTAGAGCATAGCAACAAAAAATACTCGAACAAGCTTTTGACGATTACCGCAACTAAACCCCATTGTTACATTTGAAAATGTTGATTTTGATTTAGTTTTTAACTACCTTTTATAAAAGGAGAAAAATAAAAAATGAACACTGCAGAATTATTAGTAAAATGCCTCGAAAATGAAGGTGTAAAATATGTATTTGGATTGCCTGGAGAAGAAAATCTAAATATTCTAGAAGCTCTGAAAAATTCTTCAATCCAATTTATTACTACCCGACATGAACAGGGTGCTGCTTTTATGGCAGATGTCTACGGTCGTCTAACAGGAAAAGCAGGAGTTTGTTTATCAACATTAGGTCCTGGTGCGACTAATTTAATGACTGGTGTTGCTGATGCTAATTTAGATGGGGCACCTTTAGTCGCAATTACAGGTCAAGTTGGTACAGATAGAATGCACATAGAATCTCACCAATATTTAGATTTGGTGGCGATGTTTTCTCCAGTAACTAAATGGAATGCTCAAATTGTTCGCCCTAGTAATACACCAGAAATTGTCCGCAAAGCATTTAAAGTAGCTCAACAAGAAAAGCCTGGTGCTGTTCATATAGATCTACCAGAAAATATTGCTGCAATGTCTGTAGAAGGTAAACCTTTGAATCGAGATAAGCGGGAAAAATCTTATTCTGCTTATCAGAGTATGACCGAAGCAGCAGTGGCAATTTCTAAAGCAAAAAATCCTGTAATTTTAGTTGGAAATGGAGCGATTCGAGGAAATGCAAGTGAAGCTTTGACAGAGTTTGCTACACAATTAAATATTCCTGTTGCTAATACTTTTATGGGTAAAGGTGTGATTCCTTATACTCATCCTCTATCTTTATGGACGACAGGATTACAACAACGGGATTATATTAGTTGTGCTTTTGACCAAACAGATTTGGTTATTGCAGTGGGTTACGATTTAATTGAATATTCACCAAAAAAATGGAATCCTCAAGGCGAAATTCCGATTATTCATATTGGGGCAAAATATGCAGAGATTGATAGTAGTTATATTCCCATAGCTGAAATAGTTGGAGATATTTCTGATTCTTTGAATGAAATTTTGCGACGCTCGGAGCGCATAAATCAATTAAGTCCGACTGTATCAGAAATTAGAAAAAATATGCGCTCTGAATATGAGGGATATGGTAAGGATAATGAGTTTCCAATTAAGCCTCAAAAACTAATTTATGATTTGCGTCAAGTAATGGGTCCGGAGGATATTGTCATCTCCGACGTTGGTGCCCATAAAATGTGGATTGCTAGACATTATCATTGTGACCGTCCTAATACTTGTTTGATTTCTAATGGATTTGCTGCAATGGGTATTGCTATTCCAGGAGCGATCGCTGCAAAATTAGTTCATCCCAACCGTAAGGTTGTGGCAGCAACAGGGGATGGTGGGTTTATGATGAATTGTCAAGAGTTGGAAACTGCTTTACGGGTGGGTACTGTTTTTGTAACTTTGATTTTTAATGATGGTGGTTATGGTTTGATTGAGTGGAAACAGGAAAACCATTTTGGCAAGTCTTCTTTTATTAAGTTTGGCAATCCTGATTTTGTTAAGTTTGCGGAAAGTTTTGGTTTGAAAGGTTATCGAGTGGAGTCTGCTGTTGATTTAATTCCTACTCTGAAAGAGGCTCTTGCTCAAGATGTTCCTGCTGTGATAGATTGCCCTATTGATTACCGAGAAAATACTCTTTTTAGTCAAAAATCAGGTGGTTTAAGTTGTTCTATTTAGTTATTAGTTAGTGATAAGTTTGAATAGGAGATTTTTCTAAAATTTATGATTGGTTATTACTAAGTTGCTGAAAAATAATGGAGAGTTGGAAAGTTTCTATATTTTCTACTTAGCTAAGCTAGAAAATATAAACTTTTCAACTCAATTATGACAAAATTAATAGGGAAAGTTTGTTATGAAATATAACTGAAGTCAGAACTTATATCAAGTAACATTAATTAAACCCTGTGTAGGGACGTTGCATAAGGGCGTCTCTAGCAGGTTGGAGAAATATTGTTTATTACAGTTATTTAATGAGACATGATATTAGATAGGAGAGTTGTCAGATTGCCGACCTAGAGATGAGAGATATTTTTTTCTATGGTGTTTACTTACAAAATTGATTAATTTTGTTTGGTATAATCTACCTAAGTACAGGAGTTTGCAACTTAATGTAGTACTACTAAATATTATAAATTCTTTTGCTAACTTTTATTACTGTACTTTACAGAGTCGCAAAATGCTGTAAGATATTTTATTTATAAGAAAATTTTAACTTGTGTATTATTAACTTATCAGTTATGAATAAAAACTATAGTGCTATAGTAAAAAAGATTATTATCGGAACAAGAGAAGCAGCTTTTTTATTGGGTATTTGTTGTCAAAGAGTCAGAGTTCTACTTTCCCAAAAGAGAATAAAAGGGGCTTACAAACACAAAGGATTTTGGCAGATTCCTCTCTACAATAAAATGCCTGTTGTAATACCAGGCACTAGAGGTCCAGAAGGTGTTTGGTGTAAGAGACTCCGAGAGAAACCTACAATAATTCATGTCAATCAACAGAAAATTAAGGCTAATGGTAAAAGAATTAAAAATGATCCTCAAATGACCCCGGAGCAATTGATGCCAGTAATCGCCTTAAAACAAACTAATCGTAACGATTTGGGTTATCAGATGGAAATAGATGGCCCTTGTCGTATTGTTTATAAACCTTATGACCCCTTACCTTGTGGTGCTCATTTATGGATTGAGACTTATTATCCGGTGCAGTTTGTCGATACTAAGTTTCAAACTGTGACATCTAGGCAAGCTTATAAATATGTTTAAAACTACCACTCTAGAATAAAATTTTAGCAATTATTAGTCAGTTTATTAACCGAAGTAGATTGCTATTAATTTTCTAATATACCATTATAGGACTCTGTTTCGAGTAAATATTCGTAAGCGATCGCCTCTAAATTCTGGATATTTTCTATTTCCACCTGGACAACTTCAGTTGAAAAAGTAGAGAAAAAAAAGTGGCTTACCAAAAGTATCATTTTTTGAGATTTGTCTGATTATTTTGAGAATCAGATTCCAGCAAATATTCTTATTGAATCGCCTTTCAATTCTGAATATTTTCTATTTTTACCTAGACAACTTCATTTGAAAAAGTAGAAGTCAAAAAGTGGCTTACTAAAAATACCCTTTTTTGATATTTTTCTGTTTTTTTTGAGCATCATATTTGAGTAAATATTCGTAAGCAATCGCCTCCAAAATTATGAATATTTTCTCCTCCTACCTGAGCAACAAAGCCTTGAAAAAGTAGAGAGAAAAAAGCGAGTTACCAAAAGTATCCTTTTTTGACATTAGTCTGATTGTTTTGAGAATCATATTTGAGCAAATATTCGTATTGGATTGCTTCTAAATTACGGAGATTTTCTACTTCTGATTTGCCAACTTCAGTATCAGTAGATAAGAGAATAACTTGATGACTAGCAGCAGGGAAATAACGTTCAACTAAGTTTTGACGATGAGAAGAATCTAATCTCCCTAAAGGCGTATCAATAGCCACAGGTAAACGTCTACCAGAAACCCGTGCTAAACCCCATAAAAAAGAAATTGCCAAAAGCTGTTTTTCCCCTGCAGATATTCGATGTTTAGGAAGAAGTTGCCCTTGATTATCATAGAGAGAAAGAGAAAAATTATGAGTATCAATAGCCACGCTATGAACTAAGTCTGATTTATGTAAAAGATAACGGAAACATTCAGTAACTTCTATCTCTAATTTATTCAGCTTTTTCAGGGTTAACTTATCCTTAAATAGCTGTAAAGTCTGCTTAACTTTTGCAGAAGACTCAATTATATGTTGAATATTGTGACGTTCCATAGTTTCATCAGTATAATTAAACAATTCTTTCTTAGTTTCATTAATCGCATCGTCCAACTTTTTACGATCGCGTTTACTATTTTCACAAGCAACTTGTACCCTTGCTAACTCAGTTTGTGCCTCTTGCAAAGCAGTTGCCAAAATTTCATAAGCTTCCGGGGATGCTGCAATTGCTAATTGCTTTTCCAGAATATCCATTTCCACTTCCAAATCTTTCAGATGAGTTAAACGTTCCTGAGCATTTTTCAGAGAATTTTCAATCTCATAGCACAACAAATTTTCCAGTAAAGTTAAAGCTTCTTCATGAGCAAACAACCAAGGTTCGTTACCTTGATTAATATCCTCTTTCAGCGTCAAATTTTCTTGATTGAGAAACTCTTCAATTTTGCTAACTTTATCAGTAGGAATAGATAAATTATTCAGATAATCAAGTAGACGTTTATCTCTTTCCTGAAAAGCATCCAAAGCAATTTCTGCTTCGTGGCGTAAAATTTCTAAATCACTCTGAGAACTTGCTTGTTCCAAAAGGGGAGAAATTAAAGCTAGAGGTAGAGCACCCCCAGCAAGTTCAACCATTTCCTGACGAGCATTATCCATATCTAACTCTATATCTTTAAACTCTTGTTCTAACTGACTCCTTTCCCCAGCAATTTTTCCTCCTTCAGAAACAAATTTTCTCATGGCTTTTTTTTGCTTTTCTGTAGCTCTTTTTAATTGCTTTTCCAAATCTGCCAATTTTTCCGTAGCAACTTCTAAATCTGTTTTTTGCTGATGGAGTTTTTGTTCAATTTCCTCTAAATTTGCTACTTCTTTAGTCTTAGTAAGTTGTTTCTTTTTCCGAGTCACCAAAATATCTAAATCTGCTGCGAGACGTTCTGCTAATTCTAATCCTAATAATGACTGAATCGCATCTACTACTAAAGGTGGTGGTGTTTCTAGTTCAGCTAATTCTTTTACCTGTTCTCCATCAAAGAGAAATAGATTAGAAATTCCCAAAGGTAAGAGATTTTCTATATATTCATCCCAGGCATTTGCCAAGTAAGAATCAGGCCATTCACCATCAAGAATTCCCAGACTATCTTTGCCGTCTTTAGGATTTTTTTCCCAGGTACGAACGATACGATATTCTACAATTTGGTCATCTTGAATATGTTCAAAAGCTAATTCAATACGAGTTTTTTCTGTAGGGGGAGTATTGCGGTTTACACATTGAGAAAGAAAGTCGCCATAAGTTAAATTTCCCCTAGTTGAACATTGAGCGCGATGACCGTAAAGTGCGAGGCGAATTGCATCTAAAAGAGTAGTTTTTCCTCCTCCATTCATACCTCCAAATAAGATTATAGGACGGGGGCGATCGCTAACAGTAGGGCGAAGGTTTATTGTTTGTTTACCGGAGTACGGTCCGAAATTTTGTAAGACGAGTTCTAGGAAAATCATTTTAGTTTTTTTAGGGAGTAGGGAGAAAGCTAGTGGGATAATTAACTTAATTTTTTTGATTCTTAGAATTTATCTTTTTTCCCTAGGAGATAAGTCTGACAAAGAGAATTTTCGTCTCAAGCAACAGAGAATTTTTGCCTTTGATTTAGACTCGGAAAAATAGAGGTTTTCCAGATATGAGTTTTCCAGATAAATTTTCATCAGTTGTCAGTCATTGTTGAATTTTTTCTGTAGAAGATAATTCTGAGAAATATAATTTTCATCTCAAGCAACAGAGAATTTTTGCCTTT
>NZ_JBNHEP010000307.1:53636-61470 GCF_050015995.1 Dapis brunnea BLCC-M229
AGATTTTTCACAGATGAATTTACTAGATAAAATTTCATCAGTTCCTAGTCATTTTTGAATTTTTCCAGTAGGAGATAAGTTGAACCAATAGAATTTTCATCTCAAGCAACACAGAATTTTTGACTCTGACTTAGACTAATAAAAATAAAAAGAGAGGTTTACTAAACAAGAAAATTATTTCTTACTTTTCCTCAATATTTGCCGAACTTTGAGGAGAAAACTTCATATTTGCCCAACTCAATTGTTTAATTTTCTCTGAAACTTTTCCTCGCTCGACAGCTTCTTTGAGGTCTCTTTTATTATGAGCGTTTTGAATAGCTTCTTCCTTGGAACGAGAACTTGTTTCAAAACATTGTTCGAGACTTTCGTAAATCTTATATCGGTGAGACTTAATATAATATTGCCGTTCTGTATCTAACAGTTTTGCCATAAGTTCAAGGTGCATCTCATCCTGATTACATATTTCTTCTAATACTGACCATTCATCACTACCTAAAAGACTTATTCCTGCACCGGGGCGACAGTCTATAAATTTCTCTCCTGTTACTTCTTCATATATACGAGGTAAACTATCATCAAACTCATGTTTTTCTTCTAACCATATCCGTCTAATTTCACTCAGTTCTTCCAAAGAAATGAGAGTAATGTCTCGCATATTTTCTGGTGCAGTTTCACGAATTTGTGTTTGAGCTTCTAACAGTTTTCTTAGTAAAGTATCTCGCCATTCTTTTTTGTACGGACCCGGTATTGGTTCTACAGAAACTTCACTATCTACTTTCCGTTCAAATAGTTGAACTGTACCCCAAATTCGCCGAAAATCTCTTTTTTCTCGGTCAAAAATATCTAGTTCTTTACGCAAGTCTACTAAAGGTTGTAACCATTCTTTTTCTTCATCATTTTGAATCATTGCTGACATAGATTTATCACTATCTACTAAGGTGCAAACCCAACATCCAAAACGAGAACTTCCACAACTAGGAGTAGAGGTATCAACTACTAACGGACATTCATTATCTTCCGTTGCACCTCGATACATTGCTAGTAAATCTTTATTACTATTTCCCCAAGGATTTTCCCATTGCATTAAATATAGCCAAACTTCATCAGTTCGCCAGTCTTCAATAGGAGAATAAACTAAAGAATTAAGTAAATTAGCATTAGGACTCAGACGTTCTCTAACTCTTTTTTCTTCTAGTTTTTTCATGGTTTTAGCGCGGTTAAGACTTTCAGCTTTACGAATCCCTAAAATTAGGATGACTTCTCCATTAGTTCGTACAACATTCCGAATAAAAAGATTAGATGGTTCAATTTTTAAACGTCCTGTACACCATCGAAATTTAAGGCGAGGTGCGGGATAACCTTTGCCAATTAAACCTACCCAATATGTTTCTTGAAAATTTGGTTGTAGAAGATGAGGTTCTATTGGCATTTTCTGTTTTTGGGCAGTTCTTTCGATGTTTTTGAGAGATTGCTTCACCCAAGCAGAAACATAAGGATTTTCTACTCGTGTATCTGTAGTAATGACATAAATTTTTTTGGTTCTTTTTTTGACTGGCAAAGTAGCGATCGCATTCCATACAAGTTGCAAAACTGCGGTACTATCTTTTCCTCCAGAATATCCTACAACCCAAGGAATTTCATCAAGACAATATAGTTCAATAATTTCTTGAGTTAGCTTTTCTATATCTTTGATTAGTTCAGCAGTTGTGCGTTCTGGGAATAAAGATTTTTGTATAGCTTTCATATTTATAAATATCCTAAAATTCAGTAAAATGAATGTAAGCATTTAGCTGTCTAATGTCAGCTTTCAGCCATCAGCTTGATTACTTTTAATTGTATAGGTTGACAACTCCAACTATTTGTTCTTGTGTTTCAATTATCTAGTTAAAAATGTAGTATAAGTTCAATTAATTTTTAGTTCATTCATTTCTATTGCTGATAGTTTACCGCTAATAACTGAATACTTACAAATTAATTTTCTATAATTATGATATAAATACATTCTGACGATGCCATTGTAAGGCTTCTATTCTAGGAAAATATTTTTTTTCATTTGGCAACCAAAGTTGATTATCATTAAATTCTTTCATGGGTTTAGAATTTGGTGATTCTTCTTGAAAGTTATTGGAAACGATAATTTTATAATCATAATCATCAGAGATAGTAAATAAACCTTTATCGAATGCCCAATGATGATTTTTACACAGTGATATGCCGTTATCTATTCTATTGTCATAAAATTTGGCAAATGGTTTTATATGTGCTCCATCTACAATGTTTTGCTTTATCGACATGGTAACTTTCATTCCACAAAAAGCACACTTATAGTTATAGGTATGTACAACTGCTTTACGAAAAATACCATCTCTAACTACAGATTTTCTGAGATATGATTTAGGTTGTTTTTGCTGTTGGTTTAATAAATTAATTGAACTTTTTTCCTGATCATCGTCTTTTTGGAATCTTTCATTAATTACGATAAGTTCTTTAATATCTTTTTGATTGGTTGAAAACCAAGTTGCAATGAGTACATCTATTAATTCTTTTCTATTATTTTGGTCTTGCAGTAGTTCAAAAAGTTCTAGGTCTAAACTGGCATACTCAACTACCTCTTTCAATTTTTTAACGGAACTTGGCTGCTTTAAAGAATTACTTTTAGACTCAATATGCCAGAATCCTTCACTCTTTAGAAAATAAAAAGGAAGGTGTAAACGATTTTTACCTTTATAAATACCAGAAGATAAAATATCCCAATGTTTATTGAAGGTACTAATTAATTCCTCAGATACATCGATCTGATTCTTATTGATTAAACCTTGTGTAATCAAATCAATCACAGATAATATCAAGATGGGTTTATATTCGGCTTTAGGACCAAGCTTTTGACTTGTCTTAAGTTCAGTAAAACGTTGACAGTAGTATGCTAAATTTTTTTTCCTGTTTAATTCTTGATTTTCACTCATTTATAGCACTAGCTAAAACATCTATATTTTCAGTATTTATTTGTCATACACCAGCAGATTAACTAAATATATATGCCAGATTAAATTTCAAATAACTACCAAAACTAAATTTAGCATAACTATTCTGATTACTCCTTTTTAAAATTACAAAATTTACTTGATTAGTTTCTCAGCAATACCTGATACTCTAATGTTGTACTTCTACAAAATAAATAAGTTCTTCATCCCTCTTTTTTACAGGAAGAAATAAACTGTTTACTATAGCAGTCGTCATCTTAAATAGCTGATATTCAAACCTATTGATACCAATTCACTTTCAAGATGTCACAAACAAATAGTTTCAAATTTTAAATGTGAAATAATTTCCTGAAATTACTGAGCCTGTCTTTCATGTCGCGCAGCGAAAAGTTTTAAGTTTATAAAATCTTACTTTTAACTTTTAACTTTTAACTTTTGACTTTTGACTTCAAACACTATGCTCTCTAAAAACTGACTGTTAATAGCTGAATGCTTATTATTTTGACAGTAAAAAAAGAAATTAATATTCATCCCTCATGTCCCACTAGTTTATATTGACATAATAAATAGTATATGATATAGAAACAATTACCTTACAATAACAATTATAATAACTCAAATGTTTTTAAAAACATTTGGTTACAAAAATTTATATATATAGTAATTTTCAAAAATTATTAAAAATATTTCCCAAAATCAGCTATGAAAAAGACCAATAAACCCACATCAGAAATAGCAAAAGAAATTTTAGAAAACGATAATCGAGAAAGAGAAGCGATCGCCATCTTATTAGACAAACATATAGGCAAAGATGACAGATTATTAGTACAAAAAACCATGATGGGAAATACAGAAGCTTACATAGGTTCCGTTACTCTAGAATGGTTAGATAGTCGTGTACGTTTTGCCTCCCAACTACCATTATTTCGACAAAAATTTGACATGGAAACCGACAATATAATTCGAGATGCAGAAACAATAGACGAAATTCAACAACGACCTTTAGACTGGTCTCGTCAAGCTCCATTAACCCTATATTTAGCAACAAGAAAAGCCCATAAATTTCCAGCAGTATTAGTAGTAATTAGCCCTAGTTGGGTAGATAACCCCAAAGCAGAAGAATGGAATAAAAATGGAGAAGCAAATAAATCCGCCACTGATTTTTTACCCCTAGACTCAGAGGGAAAAGTAGGATTATTAGACCTACGTTTAGAAGTAGCAGTATTTGCCTTAGACGGTCAACATAGACTGATGGGAATTCAAGGATTAATGGAATTAATCAAAACTGGCAGATTACCAAGATATAACAAACAAAAGAAACCAGTAGGTGCAGCAATTACTATTGATGATTTAACCGAAATTCATCATATTGAATTACCAGAACTACAAAAATTAGCTTACGAACAAATAGGAATAGAATTTATTCCAGCAGTAGTAGAAGGAGAGACAAGAGCACAAGCGCGACGTAGAGTTAGGTCAGTTTTTGCTCATGTAAATCTAACAGCAGTCAAATTAAGTAAAGGGCAATTAGCATTATTAAATGAGGATGATGGGTTTGCTATTGTTGCGAGAAAAATAGCAATTTATCATCCTATTTTAAAGGAGAGAGATGGTAGAAATCCCAGAGTAAATTGGGATAGTGCAACTGTGGCAGCTAAGTCTACTGTTTTAACAACTCTTCAAGCATTGCAAGAAATGTCTGAAAGATATTTAAAACCTCGTTATCCTTATTGGAAACCTTCAGATAGAGGTTTAATTCCTATGCGACCCCAAGAAGAAGAGTTAGAAGAGGGGGTGAAAGAATTTATGGAATTTTGGGATTATTTAGCTAGTTTACCTAGTTATTTGAGATTAGAAAATGGTTCTGAAACTCCGGAACTAAGAAGATTTAGTTTTGAGATAAAACCAGGAGAAGGTCATGTTTTATTCCGCCCTATTGGGCAAATTGCTTTTGCTGAAGCTCTGGGGATTTTAATATATAAAAAAGGCTTTTATCTGGAAGAGGTTTTTCAGAAATTAAATAAGTATGATGTGGATGGTGGTTTGAGTGGAATAGAATTTCCTGACTCAATTTGGTATGGGGTTTTATATGATTTTAATCGGAAGCGAATGTCGGTAGCTGGTAGAGATTTAGCGATGAGATTGTTGATCTATATATTAGGTGGAGTTTCTGACAAAATGGAGCGGGCAGAAATGCGTCGGGAATTGGCAGAAGCAAGGCGAGTTGGGGAGGATCGAGCTGTAGATTTTCAGGGTAAGTTTGTTGAATTAAGAAAGGTAGGGTTACCGGAAATTTTGTCTTGAAGTTGGGATTGATAGAAGCTAACTTTTGTATTTTTAGCAATCGGAAGGTAACCTAAAAAAATTTGTTTATTGCTGGGATTTTCAAAATCATCTTTCCCAAAGTTTCAAAGTAGATTTATTGAAAATTTCTTTGACATTTTCTGGCTGAAAAGTCACATCTACTCTTGACTCAAATAGAAGCTAACTTTTGTATTTTTAGCAATCGGAATGTCACCTAAAAAAATCTGCTTATTGTTGGGATTTTCAAAATCATCTTTCCCAAAGTTTCAAAGTAGACTTATTGAAAATTTCTTTGATATTTCCTGGCTGAAAACTCACATCTACTCTTGATTTTAGTAGTTGGAATAAATAATGTATAGCAATCACGAATCAAATGTAAGAATTTGACTATTCTTGAAAAGTCTAGAAGATACAGCAGATTCCAGGTTAATGTTGCTCAATTAATGGAAAGAATATTTTTGGCCTGTTCCCTATTCCCTACTCCCTAAAATTCTAAGTATATGTTCTTTATTAAGTAGGTATATGTTCTTTATTAAGTAGTTTCCTACTATTAGATAAAGTTTTTTATGGTTCCCCTGTTGTCTAAAAATCTACAATTTCTCACAATTAAAATAAGATTGTTTAAGCATTCAGCTATTAGCAGTCAGCTAGGCGTGCTTTTTATACCAATTTTAGTTGCACAGAATTATAAAATTAATTAATTTATCTGTCTTAAATATGCGGATGGGGTCGTTATTCTGGTAATCTGACTAGCTTCCAACTTCATTTCAACTTGGGATTAAGAAGAAGCAATGCTTACAGTATAAAATTTTATTGATACTTTTAATTATTCCTCAACCTCTCAATACTAATTCCCCCGATCTATAACAATGATTCGATAACTAAATTGCTGAGAGCTGAGAGCTGAGAGCTGAATACTTATGAGATTGCTATAGCTGTTGTATCTGTTCAACAATTACTAATTACTGAGTAAATATTTTTCCAAATATTCCCAATTTTGATGACCATATTCCTCTCGCAAAGTATCTTTCAGATTAGCATCAATAACTAATTCTCCATCTTCACTACCTTGGAATAGACATCCATGAGAAAATATATGTTGTTGATCTGCGAGAGTATCTATTAAACTGGCAATAGAGTAATGTTCTTCTACCCATTCAATAGGACTAGGTATTTCAGAACTAACATTTATCGGATAATTAGTGATAGCTTCCATAATTTTATCTAAGTAAAGACCCTGAATGTCAATCAATTATTTAATATATCTACATCATCTGATGATTGATAGACTAATTTCAGTGAAGCTAGTCAACCAGATACTGTGACAAATTTTTGTGTATTTAGTGATTTAGATCAACTTGATAGTATGGTCACTTGTGAGCCTACGGATGTTTATTTAAGATAGGTAGCATTTAAGAGCTAGATAAAATGATTCAAAATATATTTTATGGATAGTATTTTTATTCAAATAGTTGCCTATCGCGATTTAGAATTGGTTCCTACTGTTGAAGAGGCGATCGCCCACGCTACTCATCCCGAACGTCTCACTTTTGGCATTTGTTGGCAGTATGGTACGGATGAGGAAAAGGACTATATTGGTAAACTTAAAGGTATAAAAAATTGTCGTATTATTGTAGTTACTGCTGCTCAAGCTCGTGGTGTAGGTTGGGCGAGGTCTTTGGTGCAGAAGTTATGGCAAAAAGAGGAATATACTCTACAAATTGATGCCCACATGAGATTTTTGCCCGGGTGGGATGTGGAATTAATTAAAATGCTGAAAATGTGCCCCAGTGAAAAACCGCTTCTGAGTACCTATCCTCCTGCTTACAAACCTCCGAGAGAATTGGTTGGGGATACACCGAGTCGGTTAGAGCCAAATAAATTTGGAGATCCTGGTACTTTGACTTTAAGAGGAATAGGGGATTTGAGTAAATGTAGCATTCCACAATTAGGAGCTTTTGTTGCGGCTGGATTTATTTTTGCTGAGGGGAAAATTATTGAGGAAATACCTTACGACCCCGAGATTTATTTTACTGGAGAAGAGGTATTATTTGCTGCTAAAGCTTGGACGAGGGGATGGGATATTTATCATCCTAATCTGAGTGTTTGTTGGCATTTTTATAATACAGGTAAAAAACGGGTTGTACATTGGGAAGATCATCAAGATTGGTGGGTGCAAAATAAGGTGTCTGAGTCTCGTTTTCGTCAGATTTTGGGAATGGAAACTCCAACAGAAGATTTTGGAATTTATGGGTTAGGAAATGTCAGAAGTTTGACAGAGTATGAAGCTTTAGCAGGTGTGAATTTTAAGGAGCGTTGGTTTATTCGTTTTATTTAGGAAAGGAAGAATTTAGTAATAAAAAGTTAAAAGTTAAAATTTAGGAAATTAGTTAACTACAAATGTGAAAATTTTTGCCTTTGATAGAGATAGGAAAGTTACCACCAATGCTAGTAGGTAAAGCCTCAATATTTTTCCACAATTTCGGAATATAACTGGATCAGATTTTGCCAGAGATGGCAGAAATTTTTTGAGTAAAAGGGAATAGTCT
>NZ_JBNHEP010000307.1:61570-84577 GCF_050015995.1 Dapis brunnea BLCC-M229
TTGGGAAAATTTTTGTCTTTGATACAGATAGGAAATTTGTCAGAATAGTAGTAGGCAAGCCATGAATATTTTGTAGAAATTTCAGAGTACGACTAAAGGAGGTTGTTCTAGAGATGGGGGAGATTTTTTGTCTGGGTAAAAGGGAATAGTCTTTGGGAAAATTTTTGTCTTTGATACAGATAGGAAATTTGTCAGAATAGTAGTAGGGCAAACCATGAATATTTTGTAGAAATTTCAGAGTACGACTAGAGGCGTTTTTGCCAGAGATAGGAGAAATTTTTGTCTGGGTAAAAGGGAATGGTATTTGGGAATATTTTTGTCTTTGATACAGATAGGAAAGTTATAGGAATGTCTAGAGTAGGTAAACAAAATTAAATTCAAGCAAGACTAGACCATAGTAACTAATTTTTTCCACATAATTCTTATTTATAACTGTTTATTCCTAATTCCTTACCTCCAAAATTAACTCGATATATTCCTAGATACTGAGATATATAAAATTCAAGACAAACAAGACTAAAGCAAGTTAATTTTCCCACATCATTCTGAATCCTAACTTTTAACTATTCTCCTTCAAAATTAATTTTATTTGTATCAGATGCTTGATAATATTTAGCCACCCTACTACTTCAGAAAAAAATGTAATTAATTCTCAAGCTAATAAATCATCTACTGCCACACTAAAACCTATTAAAACTTTTTGAGTAGTAACAATTTGACCAGAAGTAAACATTAAACCTTGATTTTCAGTAACTATTATTATCCATTTACTTTCAGGAAAAACTAACCAAACTTCTTCGCCACCAGACTCTAAATATTCCTGAGCTTTTAACAAGACATTTTTAGCTAAATCTGTAGGGGAAATAATTTCTGCACTTAAAGGAAAACTTTGAGGCAAAGTAGGATAATTTCCATATTCTGAAACTAACTCAGGAGTCAGATAAGCAACGTCAGGCGATCGCCCTTGTTTATTAGTACGACAAGGTACATTTGTATAAACTTTTCCACCTTGTTGACTGGCATTTTTATAGTTATCCCAATAACAACCGAGCTTCAATTGAACTTTTCCATGTCTTAATGTCGCGCCGTTTTTTTCTATTAATTTGCCGTCTATCCATTCCATTTTTTCAGGAGGATTTTTTGTGAAGTCTTCTAAAGAGATATTTTGATTTATGAGAGTGGAATTTATCATAATTTAAGAAGGAAGAAGTAAAGTAAGGGTATAGCTAAGAAACTCTGTCAATTTTTTTTAGGGAATGAAAAATTAACAAGCAAGAATATGAGATTGTATTGATAGTAGATTTTAGCATCAATACCCAAATCAAATTATCAAAATTATTGTGCTATTTTTCGTCTGTTTCTCGCTCTTGCTTATAAGAAGTCTTAATCATCTCTCCAATTGATACACTTGAATCCTCTATTTTTGAAACATTTACATTGTACTTAGCTGTTTGAGTGTTATTCCTTTGAAAAGGTAGTATTAGAAGCTCTGCAATTTTTTTAGAAAAAGTACCTATATCTAGAACGATAATTACAAATATAACTAATTTTGCTAAAAAAGCCAGAATGTCACCGGACAAAGGAATCAATTCCAGGATTTGTGGAAGAGTAAAAAACAAAATCAAGAAGGTGACAAAGTTCATAATTCTAGAAATTTCATCTCTCTCTCCTTTATCTTCTTTTCGATTAAGTTCAACGGTACTATCTTGATTTGTAACAAATAATTTTGGTACTTCGTATTCCTGAGTTCGTCTTCCCGACAAAAATCGAAATCCTACTTGAAATTTCGGTAAAATTTCTCTGATTAAATACCTTTTTTTTACTTCACCTTGTTTAATATCCTCTATGTCAATTTCGTCTATACCCATTAAATTATCATTCAAAGGTGGCTCAAAAAATTGTTCTAAAATTCCAACGTTTGTAGAAATAAACTCAAAAGTAATTTCTTGATTTTTAACTACCTTTCTACCAGTATTTTAAATATCGCAAGAGATGAGATACAAATTTGCAAGCTCATAATTTTTACCATAAAGGATACTAATATTTTTCTGATCTATATCTTTTTTGAACTATAAAATACTTAATGTATTTTTTGTATAGGTAAAGCTCCATAGCTTGGTCTTGGCGTTGCTTGTTTGAGAATAAATAATTAAATAGCGCTACTGAAAAACCAGAGATAATAGCAATAGCAACCTTTTGCCAAAAATCACTATTCTCTAATAGTGTTTGAATTGCTGTCAGATATTCCTTTAAGTTATTAATCGAATAATTTCCTTATTTGTTTAAATAAAAATGATTAATTTGAGTTTCTGAATTTGTAATATAGAGTTTTCCAAATTTTAATTAATATTATATTAAAGTTCGTAGTAGGGCTTTAGCCCGATTTATTTTATTCATAGAAGAATACTATAAATAAAAACTTGTTTATTACTTATTGTCCGAATATTTTACCCACAAATAGTATACCTTACTGAGATAAAATTCGCTATAACTGATTATTCACTGTCTAGTTCCGAAATATTGATAAGAATGAATAGTTATAATTAAATCTCGTAGTAGGGTTTGGGCGGTAAGATAAATCTGTCTCAAGCCCTACTACGAACAAATTTATACTTCCGAAATATTGATAAGAATGAATGGTTATAGTTATAGTTAGAGCTTGTAGTAGGGTTTGGGCGGTAAGATAAATCTGGCTCAAGCCCTACTACGAACAAATTTATACTTCCGAAATATTGATAAGAATGAATGGTTATAGTTATAGTTAGAGCTTGTAGTAGGGTTTGGGCGGTAAGATAAATCTGGCTCAAGCCCTACTACGAACAAATTTATACTTCCGAAATATTGATAAAAATGAATAGTTATAGTTAAAGTTCGTAGTAGTGTTTGAGCCGTAAGATAAATCGGGCTAAAGCCCTACTACGAACAAATTTCTAGTTCCAAAATATTGACAAGAATAAGCAGCAATATTAGCAGCATTTGCTAATGCTTCTGTAAATTCCCCATTAAAAATATAGTGACAAAATGCACCATGAAAAATATCACCAGCACCTAAAGTATCAACAGCATTAATTTTCGGAACTTCCACATTACCAAACTTACCTTTACTCAAATATTTGATAGGTTTTTCTCCTTGAGTAATAGCAATATGTGGAATATTTTGATTTGCTAAATAGGCAAAAACTTCCTCTTGACTTTCACAATTAGGAGGATAAAAATTAGCCGAACAAATAGCATAATCAACAAAAGGTAAAATTTCCTCAAATCCAGATTTCCAACTACCTCCATCTATAACAATAGGAATATTTTTTGACTTAGCAAGTTGAGCAATTTCTAGACTTGCTGCCATTTGATGACCGTCAATTAAAACAATATCAACATTATTAATAATATCTGGCGAAATAAGTTCTTTAGAGATTTGAGATTTAACAGCATTAATAGAAATAACCGCGCGATCGCCTGTATCTTGAGTAGTAATAATTGATGAAACTGGAGGTGGTTCAGAACGATTTTTATCTAAGTCTTGGATTGTGACATTGTGCTTTTCTAAATCTGCTTTAATTAGATGAGTTATCGGATGATTTCCTAACCCACAGAGAAGAGTTGTTTGATTATTAAAGTAGCTAAATGTTACCGCTGCATTTGTGGCAGGACCTCCGGCAGTAACAGCATAATTATTAGCAACAATTTTTTGATTTTTATCAGGATAAGTTGGTGTGAGATAAATTAAATCTAAGGTAATTAATCCGACAAATAATCCGGTTTTAGTCATAATAAAATAGGGGATAGGGAATAGGGAATAGTGAACAGGGAAGAATATAATAAAATAGGAAATAGGGAATAGGGAAAAATAATTGATAATTTCTGGATAAAAATTGATTTTAATTTTTATTGTTGGAGATGTCTATTATAAAAATGATAGATAATTAATCCCTAGATGTTTAAAGCCTCTCCTTTGAAGGACAAAAAGCGGTCGTTTCGCATATCCAATTGACTATATATTTTTCAAATGAGATGTAAATCTAAACTCAGTTTTTTATAATCAAAAAAAGCTGTATTGAGTAACTATTACCTTGTGTTTTTCACAATTTAATATGGATTTTTATTCTTTACCATTGCCCATTGCCTCCATAGCTATTCCCTTTTTAAGAATACTCGCTTTCCGCATCTTAAATAAAACTGCTATAAGACAAAATAAATCAGATTTCTATACCTGATTCAATCCTCTTTACTAATTGATAATTTCTAGATACAGCAGATTTCGGGCAAATGATATACGAGGTAAATAGTAAAAACATTGTAGTGCGGGCATCTTGCCTGCAATTAGTGTACCTTATAAAAATGGAAAGGGCTGTAGTTTTCATTATCCACAGGACTTACGCAAACTTGTAGATAATACACTATCTATAGGGGCAAATGCCATTTACCCCTAGGAGATATAGTGTTTCTGCGGAAGCCCCTATTTATTATCCATTATCCATTATCCATCTACTCCCTAAAACAGTGAATATATTAGTAGAAAATTTAGGCATTCCTAAAATACCATCTAATTTAAAACTACGACTCTATCAACAACAAGCTGTTAATAATTGGTTTGCTAATCGAGGTAGGGGAATTTTAAAAATGGCAACTGGTACTGGTAAAACAATTACTGCTTTAGCGATCGCTACTGAACTTTATCAAAAAATTGGTTTACAAGTATTAATTGTTGTTTGTCCTTATCGTCATTTAGTAACTCAATGGGGAAGGGAATGTGAAAAATTTTCTCTCCAACCAATTCTAGCTTTTGAGAATGTAAATATTTGGCAAAATCAATTTTCTACTACTCTTTATAATATTCATTCTGGTCATCAAAAATTTATTTCTGTTATTACTACTAACTCCACTTTTATCTCAGATAGTTTTCAATCTCAGCTTAAATATTTTCCCGAAAAAACTTTGATTATTGGGGATGAAGCTCATCATTTAGGTTCGCCAAAATTGGAGAAAAGTTTACCAATAAATATTGGTTTAAGACTTGCTTTATCTGCTACTCCAGAAAGATATTTTGACGACCAAGGAACTACGGCAATTTTAGATTATTTTGGTCAAGTATTGCAGCCAGAACTAACTTTAGCTGATGCAATTCAACAAGGTGCTTTAGCTCGTTATCTTTATTATCCAATTTTAGTAGAATTGACTGAAGAGGAAAGTCGAAATTATGCCAAATTAACCGGGAAAATTGCTTGGGCGTTATTGTTATCAGAAAAAGAGAATGTGGAAATAGAAAAAGAAGATTTAAAAACTTTATTAGTGCAGCGTTCTCGATTAATTGCTTCAGCCAAAAATAAATTAACTGCATTAAAAAATTTAATGGCAAATCGTTTACAAACAACTCATACTTTATTTTATTGTGGAGATGGATTGGTAGAAACAGAAAATATTTCAGATTTACGACAAATGGAGGCAGTGGTGAAAGTATTAGGTTATGAATTAGGTTATAGAGTTAATACTTATACTGCTGAAACTCCGATGAAAAAAAGAGAGAAATTAAGACAACAATTTGAAAGTGGAGAATTGCAAGGTTTAGTCGCAATTCATTGTTTAGATGAAGGGGTAGATATTCCAGCAATTAAAAATGCAGTTATTTTGGCAAGTAGTCGAAATCCTCGACAGTTTATTCAGAGGAGAGGCAGAATTTTACGACCTCATCCTAGTAAGGAAAGGGCAACTTTATTTGATATGATTGTTTTGCCTCCAGATATGGGTAGAAGTAGTTTAGAAGTAGAACGAAATTTACTTAGAAAGGAGTTAAAAAGGTTCTTAGAATTTGCCGATTTAGCAGACAATGCTGGAGAAGCTAGGGTGAAATTATTAAACATTCAAAAAAGATATGGATTATTAGATATTTGATTCAAAGGAATAAGGGAGAATTAAAATGTTTGTGGTTTTATGTTGAAGAGGGATGGATGGAAAGATTTGATAAGGGAAAAGCAAGTATTTATAGGAAACTATACAAGATAAACTTTTTTCTGGTATTGCTCCTGGGAAAAATTCCTGCATCAGAGTGATTCTCTATGAGTAATAAAATTTAGTTGAATAAATAGTCATGCGCATAGGCGAACGAGTCCTGCTAAGTTTTATAGTATCACAAAAATTATGAGGATGCAACCGAAAATCCTTTGAGGGACGTTTTTTTAGAAGCTTGAGAAAATGAAAATGTTGGTGATTTTCCACTTAGGAGAGATAGATAGAAAGATTTGATGAGGAGATATTTTCAGAAAAGATGGAGCAGGGAGCAGGAAGAAAAAATTGAATCAGAGTAGTATGATTGATTTGATTTTTGATGATTGGAGATGTCTAGGGAAAAACAAGTATTTGTGGAAAACTCTACAAGATGAATATCTTTCTGATATTGCTCCTGGGAAAAATTCCTGCATAAGAGTAATTCTCTATGAGTAATAAAATTTAGTTGAATAAAAAATCATACATATAGGCGAACGACTCTATCCAAGTTTTATAGTATCACAAAAATTATGAGGATGCAACCGAAAATCCTTTGAGGCGCGATTTTTTTCAGGAGCTTGAGAAAATGAAAATGTGGGTGATTTTCCACTTAGGAGAGATAGATGGAAAGATTTGATGATATGAAAAATCCGATCCTAATCTTAAAAGTAGGGAAGTAAGGGAGAATTGTTCAATCTTTTTGCTGTATTGTCTCTATTCCACTTCTGACTCGTATAACACTACGCGCAAGTTAGAACTCAAAACTTAAGGGTAAGTTTTAGCGTTTAGCAGTGTCCTAACCTAAATCCGTAGTGCTATATAATTGATTTTAGACAGCTATTTCTATCATTTCCTTATTTTTTTCAAAATTTACTCCTTCTTCCCTACTCCCTACTCCCTTATTCAATTAAAATGACTTCAAAATACTCAGACAAAGTAATCAAAGAAATATCTACTATTTTTTCAGAAAAGCATTCAAAATATAATTCTAAAACTCAAAGTAAACTCAATGATATTCAAGAACCAATTACTACCGCACCCTCAGAAGTAAAACAAATTATTGGGCGAGTTTTGCAACTAGAAAAAGACAGACTTTATAAAAAAACTCCTCGAATTAACGATGATATTCTCAAAATTATTAAAGAAGCGGTGCAATGAAATTAATTTCAATTATCCTGTGTAACTTTCGTCAGTTTTACGGCAAAACTCCAGAAATAATTTTGGCATCAGGGAAGCAGAATACAACAATTATTCATGGCAATAATGGTTCAGGTAAAACAACCATAATGAATGCTTTTACCTGGGTACTTTATGAGAAATTTAGTGCAGCTTTTGCGGCAGAAACTCAATTAGTAAATAAACGGGCAATTACAGAAGCAAAACTTGGTCAAGCTATAGCTTGTTGGATAGAAATTATATTTGAACACGATAATAAACGTTACCAAGCAAAACGTTTATGTCGAGCTTATAGAAACGAACAAAATCAAATTGAACATGGCAAAAGTGAGCTATATATGCAGATAGCTGGAGATGACGGACGTTGGTCTCCACCACCAGAACATCCTGATGATATTATTGGTAGAATTTTGCCAGAAAGTTTACATCGATATTTCTTTTTTGACGGGGAAAGAATTGAATATATTGTTCGAGATAATCAGAAAAGTGAAATTGCTGAAGCGACTAAAGAATTATTGGGAATTGAAGTATTAAATCGTTCTGTTAGACATTTAGGGGAAGCTAAAAAATCCCTGGAAAGTGATTTGAGATTGATTGGTAATCCTGAGACTAAAAAGTTCTTGAAGGAAAAAAATAAAATTGAACAGGAAATTAATAAATTATCAAAACGCCAAAAAGAAATAGAACGAGAATTACAACATCATAGAGAATTTAAAAAAGAAATTAGTAGTCGTTTATTGGATTTTAAAGGTGCAGAAGGATTGCCTCAACAAAGAGATAAATTAAAGGTTCAGATTGAAGCGATAAAAGAACAAATAGTACAAGCAAATGAGGGGTTAAAAAGAGCTATATCAACTCGTGGTTATATGGTTTTCTTATCAGAAGCAATAGCAGAATTCCGAGAATTATTTGGTCATTTAAAAGAAAAAGGAGAGTTACTTACAGGAATTAATCGGCAGTTTATTCAACAGTTATTAGAAGAACAGCGTTGTATTTGTGGAACTGAATTAACCACAGATTCCACCGCGAGAAAATTAGTAGAGAAATGGATGAAAAAAGTAGAGGTTGCTGATGTTGAAGAAACTGCAATTAGAATGACTGTACAAATGGATGAAGTGGATAAGCAAGTGATATATTTTTGGGAGGAAGTTGATAGACAGCAAGGAAATATAGAACAATTACGTTATCAGCTTTCACGGGTTGAAAATGAATTGGAGGTAGTTCAAAAAAAATTACGCAGTTATCCAGATGAGGATATTCAGAAGTTACAAAAAAGGTTAGATGAAATTGAAATTAAGGTAGGAGATTTAAACCGAGAAACTGGTTCAAATAGTCTACAGTTAGAAACTTTGTATAAAGAAATTAAGGTCTTAGATAAACAACTCGATCGCCAAACGATGAATGAGTTAAGACAAGTTTTATGTCAAAGACGAATTGCTGCTACTCAGGATGCTATTGAGAGACTAAATGAAGTACGATTACGTTTGGAAAAACAGTTTAGAGTTTCTTTGGAAAGGCGGGTACAAGAGTTATTTTCGGAAATTTCTTTTACTCCTTATATTCCTCAGCTAAATGAAAATTATGAGTTAACTTTAGTGGAAAATACTGGGGGAGAAAATTCTTTAGTTGCTGCTTCTACAGGAGAGAATCAAATCCTCAGTTTGGCATTTATTGGTAGTATTATCGATCAGGTAAGAGAATGGAGTCAAAAAAATACTTTAATGGGTCCGGATAGTAGTACTTTTCCTATCGTAATGGATTCTCCTTTTGGGAGTTTAGATGAGATTTATCGGCGACAAATTGCCAAAACAATTCCTCAATTAGCAAATCAATTAGTTGTTTTGGTAACTAAGACTCAATGGCGAGGTGAAGTTGCTGAAGAAATGACCGATCATATTGGCAGGGAATATGTGCTTTCTTATAATTCTCCAAAACCAGATTGTGAGGAAGATGCTATTGAGTTAGGTGGTGAATCTTATGCTTTGGTAAAACGTAGCCCAAATGAGTTTGAATATACAGAATTGCTTGAGGTAGATTCTGATAATTTTTAATTACTTATATTATAATAATTAGCTCTTAGATTATTTATTTCTTTCATCTAGATACTCAAGCTAGTTAATGCAATTAATTATGACATTAAGAAACAGGGAAGAGCGATTAATATTAAGGATTGAGGATTAAATAAAATGCAGAATTTCAAAAGCAAAGTTTAAATAGTTTAAACCTTAGTCGATCTAAATGGGGAACATGCAACAGGCAAGAGGGAAAAGAGAAAATAAAAAATACTCTAATACCAATTCCCATGCATTAATGCTATACTTCAGATGAAACTTCAGTTATTAAGTAATAATACTGCTTCAGTAATGTTTGTAAAGATTATCGGCATTAAATCAAAATATCTTATATCTTTTCACCCTAATCCCTACTCCCTACTCCCTACTCCCTACTCTCAAGGAGATGTAGCAAGACTTTTTAGAAATGGTATAACTTATTAATATAAGAACCATTATAGAATTTATCAATCATTTATGCTTTGGCATGAAAAATACTTTTGAATAAATTTATTTTCTCAGGATTCAGCTGTCAGTATTGCTAAGGTAAAGATACCGCCAACAAAGTTCCTCATTGATTGTATTTGGAGGATAAATTAGGATTGAGATTGAGGAAATTACTATATAAGCTAAGTTTGATCAATAAGAGTAATATATAGCAATCTTATTTAAGTTGTAATATTTTGGTGGCAGTTAGGAGTCAGAACTCAAGAGTCAGGTAGGGCGACGTGCAGAATTTTCAAGGTTTTCAGTTCAAATTAACTATTATAAAAATTGTCACAAGCAATTTAGGATTGCTATAAAATAATATTGGTCGGCAAACTTGAGAAGTTTAATCTTGCAAAGCTAAACCCATATAGGAGATAACAATGGTACATAATATTCAAGATATTGAAGATATTAATTCTGTCTATTCTGAAAAGTTAGTAGGAGCAGGTATTACTAATATTGAAGAACTATTAGAAAAATGTTCGTCTCTCGCAGGAATAGAAGAATTAGAAAAAACCACTGGTATAGAAAAAAACCTGATTATTAAGTGGGTTAATCTGGCTGGTTTATTACAAATTAAAGGTATAAAGAGAGAATATTTTTCTCTATTATCAGCCCTGGGAATAGATACAATTTCAGAATTAAAAGATCGGTTTCCTGAAACACTTCACTCTCAGATGATGAAGGTTAATCATCAAAAACAACTGGTGCAACACTTACCAAGTTTAAGTATGGTTAGAAGTTGGGTTGCTCAATCAATAAATATTCAAAGAAAAACTGCCCATAACAATATCCCAACTACTAAATTACCCCAGAAAAAATGGTCTTTAGATTGGTCGGATTAGGAAAAAATTTAGAGAGAATAAAAAAACTTATGGTTGCCATCTTTAAATAAAGTTTTCTGTAACAATTTTCCATTGTATAATCCTGAGATAAGACTACAAATAATCAATACTATAGTTTCACGAAGAAATGTCAGGCTTTTTAAACACTAAAAAATGCTGTTGTGGTAAAAAATTTCTAGTATCTTGCCAAACCAAACCCACAGCTTTCATTTCTTTTTTAACCTGTTTTTCACTCATCTTATGTAAACCCTTAATCATAATCATTGGATTTTCACTCCGATATTCCAATAAAACTACTCGCCCACCAGGTTTCAATCCCTCGACTATTCCTAACATTATTTCTCGTGGATATTCAAATTCGTGATAAGCATCAACTAACAAAGCAATATCAACACTAGATGGCGGTATATTTGGATTATCCACATCACCTAAAATTGTCTCAATATTAGTAATATTTTCCTTATTATTAACAAAATTAATTAACTCTAACATCTCCGGCTGTATATCTATTGCCAGTACCTTTCCCTCTGGAACTAAAGGACTAATTCTAAAAGTAAAATAGCCAGTACCAGCACCAATATCTGCAACAACATCTGTAGGTTTTAAGTCAAGATTATCAATAGCATTTTGAGGTTTTTCTTGATAATTTCTACTGGGTCTTTCTAACCATCCAGCACCTTCATGCCCCATTACTTTAGCAATTTCTCGACCCAGATAAAATTTCCCAATTCCCTCAGGATTATGGATAATTCTATATTGGTAAATTATATCTGAATTTGCAACTATCTCAGTGTTGATTATACAGGAATTTAGGCTAAAAATTAGCATAAATAAAGATAAAATTATTCCTACATTTTGTAGATATTTTATAAGATTTTTAGTCATTGTAAGTACCTGGTCATAAATAAAGTTAATTTTGAAGAAGAGGACTTATACCAATTACCATCCATTAATTCTATACTTAGGTGAAACTTAAATTATTCAGTGATTAAAAAGGATGCATGGAACCTTTTTAATAATTATTAACCAGGAGCGTGTTAATTCTTCATCTTTTTACTTTTCCCCTACTCCCCTACTCCCCTACTCAATAAAATGTAAGTTTTTGAGAAATGATATTAGTAGGGGTTTGGTCATAAAACCAGTACAAAGTTCACCTATAGTTTGGAATAATTTACTTGCTACAGTTATTTTTAGTTAAATTTTTCCTACCTAATAATACTAGGATATATTAACTTTAATTACCAGATTAGATTTAGCAATTTGAGTAATTTAATCAAAGGCAAAATTGATTTATGAGTAATTACTCTTCTTCTAGTTTATACTATTTGATCGGAGAATCGCTATATTCAACCAAAATTAGGAAAGTACAACTTAAAAATTAAGTTATGGGATTACCAATAAGCTAGACAAATATTCCCTTGATTGGTCTTAGGTAAGCCAAGATATAAGTAGGTATATAGCAATCAGGAATGATTTATGAGATATTTAAGAACAATTAAGTAAATCAAAATCCTTTTATATTCTGACTCCTGAGTTCTGACTCCTAATTACCACTAAAATCTTACAACTTAAATATGATTACTATATATATAGCAATCAGGAATCAGATGTGAGAATTGAGGTGTTGCTTAAAAGGATAGAATATAGCAGTTATCTTATGAATAAGATACATTTTCTTCTTCCCAGTTAAGTGTTAAGTGTTAAGTGTTAAGTGTTAAGTGTTCCCTAAAAGTCTCCAATATCTCACAACTCAAATCATATTGCTATATGTCTAAAATATTGAGTAATCCCAGGACAGGTAAAAATGTTTGTGAATTATCTTATCAAGTCACCTACTTAGCTAAAAATAATTTAATTAACTTGAAAAATTATTCTAATAGTCAAAAAAATTACACAAATATCGTCAATAACTAATGAAATTATTGATTTTAAGAAACAAAAAAAAATGACTATAGTTAAACATAAATCATAAAACAATATTTGAGATTAAGTATATTTGTAGCAGTTGGTATATATTTTATATATTTTATAACAATCCGCACATTGGTTGTGACAATTTTGATAATAGTTAATTTGAACTAAAAACCTTGAAAATTATGTACGTTACCAATCCGACGGCTCCCCTACCTGAGGACTGAGTTCTAACTCCTAACTCCTAACTGCCACCAAAATATGACAACTTAAATAGGATTACTATAGTTGATATGAGTTAAATCAAGAGACAAAAATTAGTTAATCAGGAAATACAATTATGCGTAAAGAATATAATAAATTAGTCCGCGATCACATCCCAGCAATTATCCGTAAAAATGGTCTAGAATGCCAAGCTGTAAATCTTTCAGAAATAGAATATCGGCAAGAATTACGACAGAAACTTATTGAAGAAGCTCAAGAAGCTGCAACAGCTAATAACCATGATTTAGTAATAGAAATAGCAGATTTATTAGAAGTAGTAGATGCTTTACTCAAAAGTTATGGCATTTCTTATAATCAAGTCAGGTTAGAACAAGACAAAAAGCGAGCAAGTAAAGGAGATTTTGAGAATCAAACTATGTTGTTATGGACAGAAGAAAATACCAGTAAATAGGAAATATTAAAAATATAGTTGAGAAAAAATATACCAACTAATATACCGAGTAGGACTTAAACAAAACAAAACCACAAAACAGTCTCAAATATATACAGATAGAGGCTTTAACACCAAAAAGGTATAAATCTTTAACTATCAAGGGTTCCAGCCATTTTTAGGGAATCGACGTAATTTCTTTGAATCCTTACACTGTAAGTAATATAGGATTTCTCACCCTTGATCGGGTATACTTATTTTTATTCTTATAGTTTTCCAGTTAAAAGTCCGAAACTAAGAACTATCCACCCTCTCCCCAATTCCTTTGTTTGAGAATATTATCCTTACCAATTTTCTCCAGGCGATTTAAGCTTTTCCTTTGTCAAATATATTTTCTTTATTCTCAAAATATGACTGCTATATTTGGGAATAAACATTGATTTTTTTAGTTATGAACAGAATTAGAATTGCCAAAGATAAAGCAGATTTAGTCAAAGCTTTAACCGAATCAGAAGGAAAAACAGGTCCCTTTAAAACCTATGCAGATGTGATGGTATTTGCTGCATCTTTAGCTATTAAGAAAAAAAAGCGAGTTCCACTGACAGAAATTTCTCCAAGAGAACCAGGTCCGATTAATATTGAGGTATTTTGGTCTAGGGGATATGACAGTATTATTAAATTAATCGCGATCGCCGACACAAGAGATACAAAAATTCTCTCCCAAACCAATGAAGAAATAGAAGAAAATCGGATTAAAATATTTGAAGAGTATGCTAATGGAGGATTGGAAATCTTACAAGATGAATTAAGGGGTGCGGTAAATTATTCAGAACGGCTTTTATTAGTTTTAATTTCTGAGAGATATCAAAAACCTCAGCCAGAGATAGAATTTGATTTAACTAAATTTTTGGGGTAAAAGACGCAATTGTTGTCGAAAGGAATAAAAATCATAAATATGAAAATTAATTAAATCTTTTACCGAAAAATTGGATCTGAACCCTCGCTCTTCTAGGACTAATTTTGAGTTTTTTCCAATAAATATGTTATAATAGATGTTAGTTAAAAATTCAGATTATGAAAGCTAGATTTAAGTACCGTATCTATCGAACACGGCAACAAAAAAAACGATTAGCCCAACTATTTGGTTGTGTTCGAGTTGTTTGGAATGATAGTCTAGCTTGCTGTCAGTAAAAGTACACTCTTAGAGAAAAAAAGCCCACTAATTCTGAGCTACAAAAACTCTTTATTACTCAAGCTAAAAAGACTGAATATAGAAAGTGGTTAAGTGAAGTTTGAATTGTACCATTACAGCAATCATTAAATAGACATCTCCAAAAATGAAAAATAAAATCAATTCTTATCCATAAATTATCAATTACTCCCCCCTGTTCCCAGTTAAGTGTTCCCTGTTCCCTCTTTTCTGGAGATGTCTAATGATTTAAACCGTAGGGACAAATGGTCATTCGCCCCTACCAAAACTTTTTCAGTTCGACAAAAGGCCATAGAAAAGGTCAAGCTATTAAACCACCAAAATTTAAAAGCAGGAAATCAAAACAAACTGCTAGGTTTACTTTGAGAGGATTTAAAGTATATCAACATAAAGTTCCTAGCAACGCCAAGATTGAAAAGCTAAAAATAATTTGGTCAAGGGAATTACCTACTGCTCCATCATCAGTAACAGTAATTCAAGATTCGGCTAATGGATATTTCCTTAGTTTTGTAGTAAAAATTAATCCGGAAATCTTACCCAAAACTGATAATTCAGTGGGTATAGATTTAGATATCAAAACTTTTGCTAAGTAGGGACGTTGCATCCAACGTCTCTACATGGTCAAAAAATTGATGCACCCAAACCACTCAAAAAACGGGTTAAGAAGTATCGCCAGTTAAGCAAATCATTATCTAAGAAAACTAAGGATTCTAAAAAGTATGAAAAAGCACGGGTTAGAGTAGCTAAATTTCAGGCCAGGCTAAAGGACACAAGAACTGATTTTCTGCATAAATTATCCACTGAAATAATTCGTGAAAACCAAACAATTGTTTTAGAAGATTTGAAGGTTTCTGGAATGGTAAAAAAGCGGTGCGACCCCGCGACGACGACAGCTCGCTTGCGGAACGCGCACCAAGAGACCGTAAATTATCCCTAGCTCTATCAGATTTAGGATGGAGAGAATTTAGAACCTTCTTAGAGGGGAAAGCTGAAAAATACGGTCGTAATTTTAGAGTGATTAGTCGTTGGGAAGCAACATCTCAAACTTGCTCATGTTATGGATTCAAAGGTTGAAAATTATACCTTTCAGTCAGAGAATGGGAATGTCTCAACTGTGGTGCTAAACATGACCGTGATGAAAATGCAGCAATAAATAGACTTGTCGCTCCTTGGGTATGTCTCCTGCCTCTTACAGAGGAGCTGCCTCTTACAGAGGAGCTGCCTCTTACAGAGGAGCTTCGCTAACGTTAACGCTAACGCTTTTCATGTCGCGAAGCAAAACGGAGAAAAAAAACGGGTAGTCCTGCATGGTAATGGTGAGGATATATATTTTTTAATTTCTCCGACACTCCCCATCTCCCCATCCCCCGATCTCCGATACTCCCCATCTCCCCATCTCCCCATCTCCCTAAACTCCGGGTGCTTCCTTTACCATTACTATGCACCACCACCAAAAAACGGACGTGGAGGCAAGCATAAGACTAGCGCATCTGTTAGCAGCAGCCAATGAGACGTCAACCCACCGAGGAGCTACATACAGCTCGGTAGGAATCCCCGTCCGTTTTACGGCGGGGAGGATGTCAACAACTCTAAATTCCCATACCATACATTTATCGTCTTTTGGGCATTAATGGCAACAGGGAATAAGCAAAAATAAAAGTAAAGTCTCAGAGGTTCTGCTCCTATACGCTCTATTAACCTTAGCAGTAATTATCAATTATTAATTGCTGATAACGCAGTTACTCTGTAAGAGGCTAGCTGACTGCTAAGAGCTGAATTTATTTTTGACATCTCCAGGGGTTGAAACACCCTGGATTCTGCGGTTAACCCACCGCAAATGGGACGGGGCGTTTAAAGTGCGGAAGTAAATTCCGCACACAGCCCCTCATAAATCCACATTTGCTTCAAGCCTGAAGGGCAGACTTCTAGGCTTCTTGGCATAGACTATTATCTAGCTGTTAGCTTACTTTTTTTGAATAGCTTTCACGAGTGGTTTTACTCGGCGGTGTTGGAGCAATCTTCTCGTTGCTCTAGCTGCCTACTTGCTTTCAGCCGTCGTAGGAAATCAATTCCCCGTGAGAAAGTCCACCGGAATTTCAGCGTACTAGCTAGAGATAATGGCGACAAACCTTGTTCCTTATTCCTCTATTATAGCAGAACTTCACCCCGCTTTATTACCTGCGTGTCGTTATTCAACCAGCCGTTAAAACGAGCTGGCTAACTTCCTCCCGAAGCTTTTTAGGTTTTGTTAGTCCAGCCAAATTTGAGGAAAAACAAAAATTTTTTTTTGAATTTTAAGATAAGATTGACTTCTGACTTCATGATTCCTTAATTAATAGTCAAATAGGTGCGCCCATACAGGTATGATGACGATATTGAGAATCAAAAAGGGAAGGCAAATTAAAAAATTATGCGAATTTTATTTGTGGCTGCTGAAGTGACTCCTTTAGCGAAAGTTGGTGGCATGGCAGATGTAGTCGGTGCCTTACCCAAAGTGTTACGAGCAATGGGTCACGATGTCCGTATATTCATGCCTTATTATGGCTTCTTAGGCGACAAGATGGAAGTTCCAGAAGAACCCATATGGGAGGGAACTGCCATGTATCAAAGCTTCAAGATTTATGAGACGGTACTACCAAAAAGTGACGTGCCATTGTACCTATTTGGTCATCCTACTTTTTGGCCACGTCGTATCTACTATGGAGATGATGAGGACTGGAGGTTCACTCTATTTGCCAATGGGGCGGCTGAGTTTTGCTGGAATGGCTGGAAACCAGACATCATTCATTGTAATGACTGGCACGCTGGCATGATTCCAGTTTGGATGCACGAAACTCCAGATATTAAAACCGTATTTACTATTCATAACCTAGCTTATCAAGGACCTTGGCGCTGGTACTTGGAAAGAATTACTTGGTGTCCCTGGTACATGGAAGGGCATAATACAATGGCAGCAGCAGTTCAGTTTGCCGATCGGGTAACTACTGTTTCTCCCACCTATGCTGGTCAGATCCAAACTCCTGCTTATGGTGAACGCCTGGATGGTTTAATGTCTTTTGTGAGCGGGAAACTAGAGGGCATCCTCAATGGTATCGATATGAACTTTTATAATCCAGCTAATGACAGATATATTGCTCAAACTTATAATGTCGATACCTTGGAAAAACGGGTTGCCAATAAAGTTGCTCTTCAAGAAGAGGTAGGTTTTGAAGTTAACAAAAACACCTTCTTAGTAGGAATGGTTTCCCGACTGGTGGAGCAAAAAGGACTTGATTTAATGCTGCAAGTCTTAGATCGGTTTATGGCTTATACTGATAGTCAGTTTATTCTGTTGGGTACTGGCGATCGCTTCTATGAAACTCAAATGTGGCAGATAGCAACTCGTTACCCTGGTCGGATGAGCGTCCAGCTTTTATATAATGATGCCCTTTCCCGACGAATATATGCAGGTACCGATGCCTTCTTAATGCCCAGTAGGTTTGAGCCTTGTGGTATTAGTCAATTATTGGCAATGCGTTATGGTAGTGTGCCTATCGTGCGTCGCACAGGTGGGTTAGTTGATACTGTCTCTTTCCATGATCCAGTTAACAATGCTGGTACTGGCTATTGTTTTGATCGTTACGAACCACTGGACCTATTTACTGGAATGGTTCGAGCTTGTGAAGGTTTCCGGTTCAAAGATCAATGGTATGAATTGCAGAAACGTGGCATGAGAGAAAACTTTAGCTGGGATAAATCAGCTTATGAGTATATCAAAATGTACAAATCAATACTCGGATTACCTGAAGAAGACACAGCAGTAGAGAAAGAGCCTGAATTAGCACAATAATACCTAATTTGGAAAAGGAATTGAGGTAAAATACTCCAATTCCTTTTTCTTTTTATACTAATTAGGGTTTACTGAAAAAATCTGAAAACCGTTGACTTGTTATTCAAAAAAAACTGATGATAATTTTTTATTATCATCATTATTTATTCAACCATAAGTTAAAATGATTAAACAGACCGCAAAAACAGTTTTTTCTCCAAAAAAGTACAAAAAAAGAGAAAAAGCTTCTTTCAAGAGGGTAGAAATGTTGATTACTAAGAAAGTAATTGCGATAGCAGTTGCGGAAGTTTCAGGAAGTTTAGCCATCACTTTCTCCAAGTTTAATCCTCTTTTTGCTTGACCAAATTTATCCTCAATATTATTCCGTAATCTTTCATCGCTCTTGAGCTTGTTTCTTCTGTTTTTGATCAATATTTTTTAGTGGTCAACGCATGGGAGGACCGCTGATTCTAATCCCTCTTTCAGTACATAATTTTCGGTTTTCGAGCTGTTGTGTAAATTTGGTCTGCATGAACTGACTCTGGGTAATGACCTGTGTAGTTTTTAAATGCTTCTACTTGAGCTATTAAGTCTCCTGATTCATTGTAATTATCCCAACTTATCCGGTGTAAAAATATATATCCATCTATACAACTCGCAGATAGTTTGGCTCCAAATTCTGTATTTTTGACCGCTTCTTCCTCTCACTATTGGACGTACATGGTGTTGATTTAAACTTACTATTCTGTCATCTATTCGCACTTTTTTTTGCTCCCACATCTATTGTTGCTGACGATATACTTCACTCACTACCAACAACGTTTTATAAAGTCTATTACTCAGACTTTATAGACTGGCATCTTTCTCTATTAGCAGCTCTATAGTGGTTAAATTTTTACCAACATATTTCAGTTGTTTTTTCAGTGCTTTCCTGATTTCTTTGCGAGTGGCTCGTCTTTTTTTTTGCTACCTTTGTTAACAATGCAAAGTAGAAGGTTATCTACTGAGGGAGTATCTCCAAATGTCTACAAGAAAATCTTGTGAACGCTTTTGGTACTTATGTCGCCTTGGTTGTCAGCGGTAACAGAGGTATAACATTGCTTGACCAGGCTAGCGGTGACCGATGGGGAATTCGGCCACAAGTGCGATCTGGCGAGTGTATCCCTAACTGCTGTGTTTGTCAGATTGAAGCATAATTAGTAGCTTTGGAACGCAAGTTATTAACCTCATTTGTAATATTTTAGTAGTAGTTATAAGTTAGGAATCAGGAGTCATAATTTCAAAGGCTTTCAGTTAAAATTAACTTTTATAAAAGTTTTCATATCAAATTCGCTTGCAATGGAAGTGTTATAAGAAACCGGGTTTATGAGAGACAGGTGTAAGTATGGTAGGGCATCTCATACAAACCCGGAATAATATACTTTAATATACTTTATTTATACCGATACTACCGGATTTATAGCAGTTTCGGATTTAGTGAGGTACAAAGTTTTATCACTTTAGTAAATAGGGAAGAGAGATTACTCTTCAACTATACCTCATCATCCCCGTAAAGTGCTGTAATATTACAACCTATTTGGGATTGCTATATCAGTCACAGCACTTTTTTGTTTCCCTTATTTAATAGCTTGGTTTCCCAGCTAATTCATATACTTAATTAACATAAAAATAACCTTAATTTTAAGTAAATAAATCTAGTGGTAAATGACCATAAGTTCCATTAATTCCTGTCGCTTCAGCAGATTGACAAGAGACTAATACGCCTCGATATTTGCCAGTATAGGATTCCATAATATATGACTCTTTCATACCATTAAATTTCAGATAAACAGACCCTTCAATAGAGTTAAAATTAGACTCATTTATCAGAGTTGTATTATATCCTAAAGCTTCTAAATAGCTTCCTAAAGTATATAAAGCTTCCGTAGTTGAATCCGCACAAATTCCTAACATTTGATGGTCAGACAAATTTGCCAATAACAAGATTGCAGCACGGGTGAGAGCTTTTTCCTCTTGTGATTCCACTAATTTCATATCTTTACAAGTAAATTGATGGAGAATTTTTTCAGCTTGAGAAACAGTGAGATTATGAATATTTTGAGTAGACATTAGTACCTGTGTAAAATTAATTTAATTTACGCTGGAGGTAGGGAAGACTTGAACAGATAACAGGAAAGAGAAAATAAGAAAAACAAGTGTATTTCACTAACTTGAGAAATCTTATATAACATCATGTCCGGTCAAACAATTATCAATAATTAGGAAGCAGTCAGGAGTCAGGAGCGGGAAGAAGGGCAAGAAAAAAGGAGAAAAGTATGAGAAAGTTTTTTTTATGACGCTATTACGCGGAGATTATATAAGCCTTACAGCAGTTTCTAAGTTGATGAGGTACCAGATTCTGGGACAGTAGGGAGCAGGAAATCGCGAAAAGAGATTAAGATTAAAACTTTACCTCACTATTCGCCCAAAGTGCTGTAATTACAAAAAAACTAACTGCTGATAGCTGAGTAATAATCGCTATCATATTATATTAAGTTCAAATAATTAGTTAATAGACAGAGATTACTTCTGACTTCTAACTTGCGCGTAGTGCTATCCCACCGAGAAGAAATTAAACAGATGTATTTCAATTTCTCCCCTACGACCCTACTCCCCTAAATAATAAGTGTCCAACCGAAATAATATTACCCCGCAGAGACTTTTTCTCGTTTCTGGGGGTAAAAGGTATTCTTGGAAAGATTGGAGTAGATTGTTACGAAACCATTAAATTAGTTATTCTATATAACATAACTGCACAAAACAGTTAAACTGTCAATTGTTGTCGCTTAAGTAAGTTATCTAAGAATGAATTTTGGTAGCCCCACTTTACAGTATAAGACTCTTCTTCTGAGTCTGGAACTTGATTGACAGACACCAATATTGAGTCAGTGGAACGCACTACCATTTCTCCATTTACCAAAGCTTGTCGCCATTGTCTTCCTGTCTTCCAAGCTGAATATTTTACCCCACTCCAACGAGGATTAACTGGGTATCCTGCAAATCCAGAACGCAGTGCAGGAATATAAGTACTTTTGAGTTGAGTACGGACCAAAATTCCTTCTGTTAGTTTAACAACCTTGAGGTTGTGATTCTGTTGCTTAAACATGGGACTCACCTCCTATTGTACATCTGCTTAACTATTCTTAACCTATCATAATACAGATATTACACAAATCTATATCTTAATATATAGTTAAATTCCAGCTAATATTAAATCAATTCAGCAAAGTAATCTAACTTTTTAGATACGGAGAGATGGGAATCACTCAAGGGTAGGTTTTGAATAAAGGGTCAAATTATAGCTTTAAGTAGAAACTTATCCTCAGGAAAAATCAACGGTACAAAATCATTAGACTAAAGATTATCTAATTTTTCAGATTCATCAGGAAAATAGTGATATTATCGTCTCTACCTGTCCAGAATTTATAGGTTTTGGATTGAATATAGGAAGAGATATGATTAATCAAAAATGGATTCAAAATTTGATTTGGGTACTTAGTACGAAGGCTACTCAACTCCTCTTCTCTATAATAGAGAAGTTCAAACCAATTATTCTACCATTGTACAAAGATTTTTTTTTGATTAAGTTTTTAGGTCAGTGGGTAGGTAAATTTGTATACCTTTCAATAATATTTATTGTAACTTTAGGTTTAACTGCTGCAACTGTTAAATCTCCTAGTGTAAAAATTCCAATTTTTGGTTTCCATGACATTATTGATTTACAGAATAAAGCTGATTTACCTCCATATCGTCGTTTGTCGGATATGGATTATACTAAACAGGATTTAGAGAAGTTTATAGACTATTTAGTACAGAAAAATTACTGGTTTTTATCCTCTCAGGATTTGTTTATCTATTTTATTAATAAATCTCAGCCTATACCGACTGAGCATATGGGTCAAAAACCTGTAATGCTGACTTTTGATGATGGCTATAAGGGAGTGCATAAAAATGGAATTCCAATATTGGAACGGATGGAGAAAAAATATGCTGAGAAGGTAAAGTTTGTATTGTTTGTTAATCCTAAAAGTTTGGGATTTGATAATGGGAAAGATTTACCACATCTTAGTTGTAAGGATTTAAGAGAAGGATATCAAAAAGATTTTTATGATATTCAGTCTCATGGATTTACTCATAAAAATTTAACTAAAATCGACTCTAAAGAATTAGATGTAGAACTGTATTTTGCTAAGTTGGCGTTGAGGAAATGTACTAATGATTTAGACAGAAATAAAATTGTTGCTGCTCATATTGCGTATCCCTTCGGTGCAATTAATAAAAGAGTCGAGAGAAAGTTACCTAAATATCATTTGACTGGGTTTATTTATGATGATAATTTTCTGAGAGTGAATTATTTGAAAAATCAGTTCCGCATTTCTCGAATTACTGTTGGTAGTCGTACATCTCCTTATAAATTAATCAGGTTGGCAAGTCGAGCTTCTACCCTGAAGAAAATTAGTAAGTCGAAAAAGATTTAGGATTGTTATTTTGTAAGCATTCAGCTATTAGCAGTCAACTATAGCAATCCCCTGTATATTTGTGTATAAAAATCTTACCGCTTTTAGGCAACAGGCAACAGGCAACAGGCAACAGGCAACAGGCAACAGGCGGGAGTTTCAGTTTTTTTATCACTTTTTGATTTGTCACAACCTATTTATAATTGCTATATCAGCTTTTTATATTGATCTTATATGAAGTTGCACAGAATTATGAGATTAATTACTTTATCTTTCTTTTCAATATACAGTCATTTCAATTTAATATTAAAGACTGTTTGTAAAGGAAAGATAAAAAGGAGATAGGGAACAGGGAACAGGGAACAGGGAACAGGGAACAGGGAA
>NZ_JBNHEP010000308.1:0-16816 GCF_050015995.1 Dapis brunnea BLCC-M229
AGCAAACAATTCGTTCTGCTGGTTTTTCTAGAGTTATTTGGGTATTACTAGCATCAGTGGCAGTTATAATTCCTTCTGTAATAGTCTCTGTTGTTGGTGTTGTTGTTTTTTGAGAAGGACTGCAACTGATGATAGTTGTCAGCACTAAAGCAGAAACTCCACGAAATACTGCTGAAATCATTTTTCTGTAGGTTTGGCTAAGTGCCAGCTTAACCCAACAAAAACTGATATCTGTTTGTTTTTTTTCCTTAACTACAGTAGCTTTTTTTTTGGTCATATAAATAAAGTGTCTACAAATTTTATAATTTAGATTTGATCGGGACTTATACCAATTAATTAGCAAAAATAGCCGTTTTTAGAAACCTACGATTATCCATATAAATCTATGATTTTCGTGCTTATAATCTGTTCTATTCCTGCTTCTACCTGGCAACGTCAATATTTTTTGTTTATTTGTGGGGTGTAATTCAGCGCGTGAATCCAAGTAACATAAATTATAGATAATTGCAGATAAGCACATGGATTATACCAGATTATAGCCAACAGTTACTAGCCCTTGAAAACTACTGATTCAAACGCCGATAAACTGTTACCAACCCATCTACATCCCCAACATTTCCTGGAAACAACACCACAGGTAACTCAGGAAACTGAGGATGGTCTGTAGGAGTTCGCACCATCGAACAACCTGCTAAAACCTGACCCAACAATCTGGCAGTAGTCAAAGCTAAACCTTTACTCAGAGTATCATTAGAAGTAATTCCACCTTTACTAATTAAAAACCCGATATCCTCTGGCAAACCCCTAACAATATCCATCAATAATTCCGACACTGCCACACCAAACTCTAAACGCACCTGCACATTTTCAAAAGTCAACTCCTCGCGACTGGTATAAACTACAGGAGTTTTCCCTTCTGCATGAACAGCATAAACTTTTTCCAGAATATTTTTGAGTAAAGTTGCTCTTTGCTCTGGAGAGTCTGCAACTAAATGAGACACATCTACCTCTACACCCACTACCTCAGATTCCTGTAATAATTTTTCCAACTGTTGAGTAGACTTCTTAACGTGAGAACCCACAATAATTACACCTGGTTTTCCACTTCTGACATATTGTCTCATTTCCTCCGCAGCTACAGGTTGAGAACCTAAAGCAGCGAGGGAAGTTAAAATACTGGCAGCACTCCGCAACAGAAATTTTTTACCTTGACTTGCTGCTGCCAATAGATCGTTAGCAAAACTATCTAAATCCGCTTGAGTTTCTCCATCCACAACTCCACATTGGTTGCTAGTCAATTTCAGCAAACGTTCCAAACTCCCAGAACGAATATCATTAAGTGTAAATCTTTCTACAGTTTCAGCTTTGATCTGACCCTTAGTTTTCTCCTCCACATAATCAGGCAAATAACTATAGGTGTAGCCAAATACAGAATCTTTAGCAAATTCTGTTTCGTGAACTGGGGTTTCTACACCATTGACTATTAAATAGTGGGTGCTGTTGCGGGTGACTCTCCCTCCTTCAAAAAATGCCGGAACTAAGAAATGAGCATCAAACTGACCGAGTTCTCCTGCAATAACATCCGTTTCTATAGGGTAGTGACCTCGTAGAGTCGAGTCAGAACGACTGACAACTAGAAAATCTTGGATATTTGATTGAGCGATCGCCTCTGTCAGATTATGTGTGACTTCTCGTGTCACGGTCGCTGCTTGTTCGGGAGTCAGAGCGCGAGTATTGGAGAGGATAAAAAATATGGGAGATTCGTCAAGCAATCCTAATTTTAGGGTTTCTACATCCCACTTAGTTAGGAGTAAGCAACTATGAACGGTTTGGGAACCTGTAGGATCGTCATCTATAACAATAATTTTTGGTTTGTTAGTAGTCATGTTTTTGGCTAAATGGGAAATAATAAATTTGGGAATATTCTTATCTTCTGGTGAGTTAGTAAAATTGTCAACTATTTGCGTAATGATTGATTTTAGATTATTCCGATGTTGATTAGGACTGACGCAGAAACCTGGTTTATCTAGGAAATTTCATAATTTTCAATACAATAATCAGCGTAATAAACCCGGTTTCTTGTTTATGTTATCATATTTTATCAACAGGACTGACGCAAAATATAAAATCATAAACAATCTGTAGAGGTGAACTGCCGTTTACCCCCTACTAGATATGGTAGTTATGCGTAAGTCCTGATCGATCTAATATGACACTTTGTATCAGTTTGATAGACCATACTAATGAATAATAATCTACCGGAAAGTTTCTTTTTTATATCAACAGGTGCAGCAACTGGCGCAACTTTTTCTACTACAGTTGGCAATATGGGACTAATAGGTAGTTTTGGAGGCATTAGCATTGGTGCAACTCCCGTTCTTGCTGCTGGTGCAGTTGTTGGTGCAGCAACCTATGGTGCTTTCAAAGCTTTTACAGAGTCAGACCCTAGTGCTTTTGGTTTTATTGGTATGGGTAGCTACGGAGGAATAATTCTTTCTTCTACTATTGCTGGTATGGGGTTGGGTGTTGGAGGAACTGCTTTTAGTATTGGGATGGGAACAATGGCAGCTTTTGGCGGAGTAGTCGGTCTTGGTATTTATGGATTTTTTCAAGCTATTAACTCATCCCCACAAAACCAAATAGTTGATTCTTTTGCAACTTTTGAGCGGATGGAGAGGAGAATTTTAGATCGAGTTTCTTGGCAAGAAGCTTATAATCAAATCATAATAGAATTAGATCCTGTCTTAGCTGAAATGGAGACAAAGCAAAAATTTACTGCTCTGGAAATAGAGGCAGAATTAGCAGAACTGCAGAAAAATGTGGGTTGCCAAAATCAATCAAACTTTTCTCCCCCACCCACAGAAAATTCAGAGTTACAACCACAGGAAAAATTAGCTTGGAAATGTACAAAAGTTATCAAAGCACATACCGCTTCAATTAATGCTGTAGCTGTTAGTCCTGATAGTCAGACTTTTGCCACAGCAAGTAGCGATTGCTCAGTCAGCTTATGGAATATCAAAACTGGTAAACGTCTCTACACTTTTTTCGGATATTCACAGGAAGTTCAAACTGTCGCCCTCAATGCTCAGACTCCCTTACTCGTTAGCGGAGACTTCGATGGAAAAATCACCACATACAACATAGATACAAAAAAACATTGTCAGACTTTTTTTGCTGCCAACTCTCCCACGAGTCATGGAGACTCAGTTTTTGCAGTAGCTATCAGCAAAGATGGTAAAAATCTCGTAAGTGGCAGTGCTGACAAAAGTATTAGACTGTGGGAACTAAAAACAGGAAAACTCAAACGTACTTTTGATGGTCATACGGATAAAGTTTGGGCAGTTGCTTGGAGTTACGATGGTAAAACTTTTGCTAGTGGGAGTGCTGACAAAACTATTCGCTTGTGGAATATCAACACTTATCAACCACCCCGTATTATGCAACAACATTCTGGTTGGATAACTTCTTTGGCTTTCGAGCAAACTGAAAATATTCTTGTCAGTGGCAGTACAGATTTTACAATCAAAATTTGGAATCTGGAAACAGAGTCGTTAACTCGTAGTTTGGTTGGTCATGTAGCACCAGTATTTTCTATTGCTATTGGTGACAATGGAAAACTACTTGCTAGTGGTAGTCAAGATGGTACAGTAAAAATTTGGCGTTTACCTAGTGGGGAGCTTTTGCAAACTTTAGCTGGTAGTTATCCGGTAGCTTTTTCTGGTGATGGTTGTTTGGTAACTGGGGGTAACGGCAAAAATATTAAAATTTGGCATCAGGTGATGTGGGATGGTACGGTATCTTTTTCTGGAGAATGGTGGGAAATATTGAATGTGATGCCGAATGCCAATGCGGAAACAGTGAAATTAGCTTATCGTCGTTTAGCTAGACAATATCATCCTGATGTAAATGGGGATAAAGAAGCTGTTTTGAAAATGCAAATTATTAATCAAGCTTATAATCAGTTTTTGCTTCAAAAATTGGAATAATAAGGAAGAAGTAATAAGTACGAAAGCTTTAGTTATCTGGTAGAGAAGGCTTAAATTTCCTATAGAAATTAACACTCTTGTTTACACGGGACTATACTAACAGACATGATATTAGCAACTAAACGGAAAATTTCCATAGAAGTATTTACCGAGATTCTCAAAAACACTCTCTCTCGGCTTTGAATACTACCATTGGCAGCAACTATAATATATGAAAATCTAATCTAATCATTTCCAAAATTGATATGGCTGTCTAGCCAGCACCGGATTAGATTGAATATCTATAAATTGCACTTCGCTATGGGTATTAATCCACAACTGCGCTCCGCAATCTGCTGGTTGATAAGGTCGATAAACAATAATACACGAACCTTTAATTTCCAATTGATAACCATAATCGTTACGTTCACCCTGTTTCCAAGACAATACAGGCATTAAGTTGATTTGTTTACCTGGATTATCTTTGATTTTTTTGGCATTTCCTTTGATGAACTGTTGATTAACATGAATCATTGCTGGTTTTTCTTGCTTGCTACGACGCCAGGTTCCTTCAGGACCTCTTTTTCCAGGAACAATAACAGGCATTCCATCACCAAAAGTTGGTATTTCCCAAAAACCATTATTTTTAGATGCACCCCTGACTCTACCTTGACTCAATAATACTCTAAGTCTTTGACAAGAGATTCCCAATAAATATGCTGCTTCTCTAGTTCTCATGATTATTTTTTCAACTATAGCGCTATAGTTTTTGGTTATTGTTTAATTATAGCATTGCACAAATTATAGACTATTTTGGTAAATTTTCATCTTGTAATTTTTTCATCTCTTCCCTAACCTCAATGGCAATTTGTAGAGCTTCATTGAGTAACCTTCCATGTTCGCTCGCTTTATCATTAATCTGCAAAGCTGTCAAGGTATTTAAGTTAATGGCAAATAAGTCTGTATTATCATCAATAAATTTCTTATTTTCCCGAATAATTCGCTCAGTTTTTAAAGCCCTAATTAAGTCTTCTCTAATTAGTTTTAAAGCTTTTATAACTTCAGTACGATTACTTAATTTAACTTGGGAATTACCAACAGCTTCAATTTTGTCATTAATAGCGATCGCCTGAATAATTGAATTATATTTATCTACTTCATCAAATAATTTAATTAGGTGTTGATTTTTGTTGGTTATAACTATTTTATAAATATCTTCCAAAAATAATCCTACTGCCATACCTCCGTAAATAAGTATTAGCAGTAAATGGTATTGATTTAAAATTTGCACTACCATCCAATAACTAATTAATAATAGTAAAAATATCAGTAAACTTTTGAAACCTTCTGATAAATATTTGGTTTTTGTAGGTGGTCGTAATATTTTACTTAAACTCATTCCACTCAGATGTTTAAGTTCACCTTTTGTAATGTCTAGTCCTGCTAAATCTGACTGCATAATTGAATATAGTTTTAGGTTTTTATTCAAGAATTAACACTTAATAATTACCTCTTATTCCAAAGAAGAGGATTGCCTGAAAGGAGAGGCTTTAAATCTTAATTTTTTAGTAATAGGATATAGGATAGATGAAGTTGGGTAGAAGCAGATGTATTTTTAGATTATTCTAAATGCGATATTTAACTATTATAAAATCTACCCTTTATTAATAAAAGATAGGTTCTCATGTTGATGCAGCACAAAAATTCATTCTAAATGCGAAAAATTTAGAGAAACATCAAAAAAATGGTAAGCATTCAGCTATTAGGAATCATCTCTCAGTTTTTTTGATAAATTAAGTAATACTAAATTCGTTTATTCAAGGGTGCTTTTCCTATCCCAAAATTCCATGTACGGCAAATATTTCAACTTTTTTAAATAGCCTATTACCAATGCGGATTTGGTATAATAATTTGTTTAATAACACTTATATTAACTGATTAGATCTTAATTTATGCTAGAAATTATCTGAGAATATATCAATAATAATTTATTCTTTCAAGACAAGACAAGCTTCAATAATGAATAATGAATAATGAATAATGAATAATTACCTCTTCTTATAACGGATAGGATTGGCGCTCAAGGAATTTTTTTCTTCTTTCTCCATGAATGGAGAGGCTTTATACCTTTATTTTTCGGTAATTATAATCTAGCTGATAATGCAGTTCCTCTGCAGGATGCAAGCTAAAAGCTGACGGCTGAATGCTTACAAAAGATGAGAAGAGCTGGAAAGGCATTAATACCAATTTGATAAATGTTTGCTACAAATATTTAGGCTATTTATAGTAATCATAAGTCAGGAGTCAGAATGAATAGCTTAAATATTATTTCTGAGCCAGTTACTTATCTTTTTAGTAAAAGGTACATTTAAACTAAATTGTTTCAATTATCCTTATGATTCATAATATTATTTTTTTGAAATTGTATAAGTAGGTAGGTCTAATTAAACGTTAAAAAAATTGCAGGGGCAGGTTTAAGCGAAAGCCTTGATCTATTAGCAATTTATTCCTAAAAACCAGCCCTACACTTGTTTAATTTATTTATGCTTACCTAATTAAACAGAAATGATCGACCAGCTATACCTAACCAATCTATAAAATAAGGTTTATTATTTAACCACGGAAATCTCAAAAATACCTATATAAAAATTTCTATGGGATGAGGAAAATTATATTCATCTAATTTTGCATACTAAGTTTTGACTTTTGTAATTTGAAACTCATCTTTGGTTGACCAACGTTATAAGTTAAAGCATAACTATTAGCCAATATCCAAAACCATAAACCAGGATAACGAGGTTCTAACCAAGGTTGAATCCAACGAGCAAAACTAGGCAACCATCCTAATAACCAACTTACCAAACTAAACAAGGTAAAATTGATATAACTTATCGTCCAAAGTAATATTTCCTCAAAATTAATAAAATCTAGAATCCATAATAAAAGATAAGGATTTATTCTTGCTGCTTTAAGAGCTAATTTTGTAAAAATCCACCAATCAGCTCTATCTTTAATAAAAGTTTCTGCTACTTCTGGAGGTGACTCTGCTAATAACCCAAAAAATGTATTCAAAATAGAATTAATTTTTTCGGGAGCTAAAAACTTACCTGTAGGAACCATCATACCTTTAGAAAATAACCAAGTAATAGCAATATTGCTTTGATAAGCGCGAATTTTATTTAAGTTATCCGCACTGAGTAAATCGTATTTTAAAGCAGTATCCAAAAGTTCAGTTAAACGAGGTAAATTTCTTACCAAAGAACCAAAACCAGTAAATACTAAAGGAGACTGAAGAGAAGCAGCATCACCAATACAAACTAAACGGTCAAAAGCAACTTGGCGATCGCTACCTTTAATACTAAAATGCCCAGGAATATAACCAAAAGTTGGCTTTTTCCATACTAATTTCTCCATGTCACACCGTCGATATTCTGGCAAAATAGTGAAAAAATCCTCATACATTTCTAACAAAGAACCAGGATTTTCTGGATGAACTTGATGGTAATGAAATAGATAAAATGTTAACTCATTTCCAGCACCGGGAAACAATTCCCAAATCAATTGTCTACCGCGAGAAATATCCCCATGACTATTCAGAACATCTCCATAATTTGAATCCCAAACACCTTCTTCAAATCCACCATCAATTACTGCTCCGACTGTCGGACAAACACTATCAAAAGCACGTTTACCATTTAATTGCCAAGCGATGGGAGAGGCAGTACCCATGGCATCTATTAACAAACGCCCACAGAAAATTTGTTCGTTTTTGCTAGATAGGTTTTGAGTGTAAATTACAACTTTTTCTGGTTCAATATCAGCTTTAATAAATTCTGTTTCATCGACAATAGTTCCTCCAGCTTCCTGTAGTTTCATTCCACATAGACTCAGTAACTTTTCTGAATCCAATGCCAAATTTAAAACTGTCGGAGTATGAAGAATTTTTGCTTTACAAAAGTCAGGGTTATTAGAATCAAAAAATTTATTAAATCCATCTTTATATTCTCTGGCAATTAAATTTTCTACCTCTATTTTAGTAAAGAAACCTAAGTCAATTAAACCCTGAATTTCGGAGCGAGAAATATTCCATTCTCGATTCATTTTACCGAAAGGTAAACGTTCCAATAATAATACTTTATATCCCAGTTTTGCCATGATGGCTGCATGAAGACTTCCCAGAGCGCCACCAACATAAATTAAGTCATATTCAACTGAATTATTATTTGTTCCAGATTCTTTTTTCCAGACTACTTGTTTTGGTTTTTGAGGATTTTTAACTGCTTCACGCCAACGTTTTTCCCACCAATATAAACGGTTCAGGTCATATTCTCCTCTAGGCATTTTTTGAAAGTATTTAACTGTGAGAGGATAATTAGATGCTAAAGCTGTAAAAATTGACTGATTTGATAGATCGATTGTGGGAGGTTCTGGATAATTTAGAGGAAATTCTTTTCGTAAATTGGTAGTTAAATTTGAGGTGAATTGTTGTTGTATTGAAGATATATTTCCTTGAGCAAATACTTTCAGATAGGTAGTTCTTTGTAATGACCATACAAATACAGAAATTTCCTGAGTAGGGTCTTCAGAAAATTTGATAATAAAGCCATCTGGAGTTATAATTTTTTCGCCAAAACCAGGTTCAAATTGAGATTGTAACCATTGACAAACAGCTTTTGTATCTGGTGTAGGTACTTCTAGGTAGAGGATTTGTTTCATCTAGTTTTATCCAGGGAATTAACTTTTAGCTTTAAATTGATAAATATCAAAAATAGTATTTTAACAGTTTATGGGAAAAACTTCTAAGTTCTAGCTTAGTCTAGTCCACTGCTTTCCACAAAAATATAGCAATCAGGAATCATTTGTAAGAATAGAGATGTTCCTTAAAAGTATAAATATAGTAGTTATCATATTCATATATGTTCGTTTTTTTCTTCTTCCCTATTCCCTATTCCCTCTTCCCTAAAAGTCTCCAATATCTCACAATTTAAATCATATTGCTATATTACAATTCAAATAGGATTGCTATAGAATCCATTTGTTATCTTTTGAGGAAAAAATCTATAGTTAAGCATAAGTAGCGATAGAATTCCGTTCCGCTTTCGGATAAAACTACGTTTTCGGTTATCTATCGCCGAATCACCAATTATTTTAAACAAGACTTTGTAAATCAATCTTTTTTATTTTTCCTTCATTTAAACATTATGAATAATGGTCCTAACCCTAATCTTAAATATCCAATGCTTAATCAAACCCGATTAGTTTATTTAAAAAATATTATTAACAATCCTAACATTATTGTGGGAGACTATACCTATTACGATGATTTTGAAAATCCAGAGAATTTTGAGCAGAATGTTCTCTATCATTTTGATTTTATTGGAGATAAATTAATTATTGGTAAATTCTGTTCCATTGCCTCTGATGTAAAATTCATTATGAATGGTGGAAATCATCGGACTGACTGGTTTACAAATTACCCATTTCCTGTGTTTGAAAATGGTTGGGAAAAAGCCATGCCTGACTCTTGGCCAGATAAAGGAAATACTGTTATTGGTAATGATGTTTGGATTGGTTATGGAGCGACAATTATGCCTGGTATTCAAGTAGGAAATGGAGCGATTATTGCGACAAATTCTGTGGTGAAAAAAAATGTTGAACCATACAGTATTGTAGGTGGAAATCCTGCTAAGGAAATTCGGAAAAGATTTGAGGAAGAGATTATTAAAGAGTTGTTGGAAATTAAATGGTGGGATTGGGAAATTGAGAAAATAACTCGTAATTTACAGGCAATTTGTGGTTCGGATCTTAATGCTTTGCGAGAGGCTGTTTGAGTTTGATTTGATAATTCTCTGTTTCATATTTAATTTGTTATACTTAAAGAAAGTTTAGAATAAATGTGAAAATATGTTATCTATTGTTCCTCCTCTTACTAAAGAAGATTTTATTAATTCTGGTTGGCAAAATGTAGTTAATGCTAGTGAAATTAAAGAGTGCTTTAGTTACATCAGAGGTTTCTGTCAAAAAGCACGGGAAGCAGAAGAAAAAGGAAATATAAGGGAACAAGCTGTATTTATAATATTACACAAAGTAGCTTTTGTTGATATTGGGCAACATCATCTAGACTTAAACGAGGATGACTTTGCTAAAATCGACCTTACAGAGGAGCATCTAAACTTTCTTACTGAAATTGCTCCCGATATATCAGATTCTGCGCTTCAGGCACGAGTTGCAAATATTATCTGGAGCAAAAAACGCAACTATTCAATGGCTAAACTTGCAGTTGATGCTTATATAAAGTCTGCGATAGAGTTAGAAAACCCTACAAAATGGACGGACTCCTTTGGCCAAATAGAAAGAGCTTTTAGACTAGCAAAAACAATTAAATATAAAGTCGAAAAAGTTGTAGAACATATAGAAAAAGTTTTAGATCGCTACCAAGGAGAAGACCCTTCTTACTTATCAGCAGAACTTATGAAACTTCTACAAGAAAATAAGTTTGACAACCCACAAAAATATGCTGCTCTGGCTGAAAAAGTTGCTCTTTTAGCTGAGTCATCTAATAAATGGAGGAGAGCAAGAGATTATTGGGAAATAAAAGCAAAATGGCATCGTATAGAAAAAGATGGAGAAAATAAAAGTGCAGCTTCAATGCTTGCTGCGGAAACATATTTGAAGGAAGCTGAATACACTCTAAAAAATTCTTATCGTGCTTATTTTGCAGCATCAATTTCCTTACAAGAAGCTATTAAAGCCTTTAGAAAAATTTCTGATACAAAAGAAGAAACTCCAGCAGCAAAATCAAGAGCAAAAGTAAAAGCTGAAGAAGCTCATAAACTTCTACTTCAATATCAAGTTGAACATTCTGGCTCTAATTTGAGAAATCTCATGGCTCATGGTTTACTTGATGATGAAGCTTTTTCAAGTCCTCTAATGTCTTACCTCTGGTGGGTAATGTTGAGACGATGTTGTTCTCTATTCACCTACAAACAGCAAGTCGATCTATCCGATCCGTGAAGTTCTTTCCCGTTAAATCTAAAGATTATAAGAGGAGCTTCTCAAACAAAGATAATTGAATCCAAGCCTCAGAAGTTTCTTGCTTCACAGGCCGATCAATATCGAAGCCTCCACAAGCAGACAAGATGATACCCACCTCGTTTAATGCTTTATTTAATATGTTAATTGCTGCATTCTCGTCCCTGTCTAAAACTGTCCTGCATTTAGGGCAAGAATGAGTTCTGACTGACAAAGTTTTAGGTACTTTTTGACCACAATTACTGCAATTTTGTGATGTATTGTGAGGATTAACTTTAACTACATGAACACCACGTTTTACCGCCACTGCATTCAACCTTTCCATAAAAGCTCCCCAGGCTACATCATAAATTGATTTTGATAATTTGCTATTCCTAGCTAAACCTTTAATATTAAGGTTTTCGACGGCAATTAAATCACATTCTTTAACTAATTTATGAGCAGTTTTATAGTGGAAATCTTTTCTTTGCCTAGCAATACGTTGATGTAATCTAGCTATTTTATTTTGTGCCTTTTTCCAGTTGTTAGACCCAATTTCTTTTCTGGCTGCTTTACTTTGTTTTCTAGCTAGATTAGATTGAGATTTTCTATAAAATTTAGGAACAGAAACAACCTCACCAGAATTAGTAGTCAAAAACTCTTTTAAACCTACATCAATACCTATAGCAGTCTTAATATTATCTTTAGGAATTAGACTAGGGACTGACTTATCTTCCAGGCTAAAACTCACATAATAGCCATCAGCTTTTTGGGTTATAGTTGCAGTTTTAATAGCAAAACCATCTGGAATAGGTCTATGAACTATCACAGGAATAGTACCAAACCTCGTAGTAATTATTTGCTTTCCATCAAATTTAATTACTGCTTTGGAATGATTAACTCTACTAAAACACAATGACCTTAACTTCCCTGATTTTTTAAATCTAGGTCGTCCTCCACGCTTACCAGTTTGATCAGTTATTAGCCTTTCATGTCGGCTCTTAGCCGAAACGTTTCCAGGCTTTATCTAGTCTTTGTAAGTTAATTTGTTGAACTTCCGAATATATTTCTTTGTAGTCAGGAAATAACTCTTTTGTCTGTTTAAGTGCTGACTGCTGAAAATAATAATCGGGCTTGCCAGGTATCTCACCAATAGGACATGATACTATTGAGCATCGGTCTATTTGACACCTGCTTCTGTGCAACCAGTCTAGCCTTTGACCGAGGGCGTAATTCCAATGCCGTCGTAAAAGTTCAAGCCAATAATCAATTTTGACTGACTGTTCTAGAGTTGGCTTGATTTTATAGCAATGAGTAATGATCATAATTCTTATTTATACACTTCAGAACTTACGCAGGCGAACCCAGAAACCGGGTTTTTTCGTCAATGTTAATTGTTAAAAACAAGGATTTATCGTAAAAACCCGGTTTCTTTGCGTAAGTCCTACACTTTACTGCTATATCATGTCAAACAACTATAATAAAGGTTTGAGGTCTGTTTATTTTCTTACTGTTCATATCGTATTTGTCATCAAATTTGGAGTTTGTAGTTAATACTTTTATTAGACATTTCCAGAGAAGAGGGAACAGAGAACAAGGAATAAGGGGGGGTAATATAGAATCCTATTATAAAAAATATGTTCATAATTCAATCTTTCTACTACCTCTCTATCTCCACATCTTCCGGTATATATAATAAGTATCCAACCGGATTTAATATAATTGATAATTTATAGATAAAAATTGATTTTATTTTTAATTTTTGGATAACTATATTGTTATCTTTTCACAAAATAGGATATATGATTGAAACTACTTAATTATTCAGAAAAAAAACACCCACAATAGTTGGTTTCCCCTTCGTAAACCTCTCAGGACTAGACTGCTTAACTCAAACGGGTCTCCCACCCAGAATAGGATAAGCTTCCTGGAAGCCAAACTGTTAGCCAGGTCTGGGTGGGATGACCCGAACAGTCAAAAGCAGGCTAGTGATGCGTGTGCGGACTCAACACAAGGACGGCGATCCACCGCCCAAATTGCAAGGCTGTTAACCAACTATTAAACTGTGGGTGATAGTAGTATTATCACATAACTTTTCCTAATTTTGGTTAGGAGCGATCGCTTTCAAGATAGGAATTAAGTGGGAAAAAGAAAGAAAATTGAAAAATATTTAGCACTACGCAAATAGTTTTTTGTTTTTTGAAGTGGACAGTCAAATATTAAATGGTGCGTTACGACGGATTGTTAAATCCCTTTCACAGTCTAAATTTTAGCCGTCTAACGCACCCTACTGGACCGACTTATGGGTAAAGCATAGAGCTTTAGTTGGATCTACTGATAACTGATCGCCGATCGCTGAAATGGCGGGCCTGCTGCATCCGTAAGGCCAAAATATGCTCGCAAGGCCCCTGATACAATTTATTTTGCTGATACCAATTACAATTACACTGCGCCTCAACTATCCGCTCATCGCGATCGACACTTAAAGAAGGAGAAAAAATTCTCCCCCTATCCCTCACACTTCCTTCAATACTCAAAACCCCATTAATATCATTAACAGAATTTATCTCAACAACATTTTCTTGGAAAAATCTCGTAGCACTTTCTTCCCTGGCATTTGCAAACCTTAACCTCTCCATTGGTAGAAGTTCCCGACTTAATTCTCGCACCCGATAAACCTGTTTATTCAAATCATAAATTACTCGTCCAGCTTGAGTATAAGCACCCAAAGCACCCAATACAGAAGTACGACTTAAATTAAGTCTTTTTGCCAAACTATCAGCAGTTTCAAACCAGTTTTCTCGTAACCCATTAAATATTATTTTTTGAGTCCATTCATCCACATCAGCGCGCGGTGCCATTAAATCAAAATTACCAGCTTGCGCCCAATCATTAGCCGTCCATCCTGATAATCCTAAAGTAAAAGACATATCTCCTAAATCTGCTACATAAAAAGACGGCATTCCTGTGCCTAATAAATGAACAGTAAATTTCTTAGCAATAGGAATTAAACGCTCTAAAATATGGAGTCTTCTTCGCCCCCAAGTTCGGATTTGTTGAGTAGAATTTCCAGTGTAAATTGAACGGTGACAAATTATTTCTAAATTCCAAGGTTCAAATACTATTTCTATTGGTTCTCCTGGCTCTAAAAAGTAGCGAATACTGCGGGGTCCATGTTTTTCTTTGTGGCGACGCAAAACCAAACACATATTATAAATATCCATTGGGTGGAGGTCGAATTTTGTCGCAGGTAATGACATAGCTGAACTGACTTGCAAAAATCCTCTTACCCAACTATCGGGAAGGTCTATTTTTACTTCTTTAAAAGTTTCTTCGTTGGTAATTTTAACTTCAAAACTGGAAGGATCTACTTGGAGTTCAGTTGTCTTATAACTACGGATTTTTTGGAATTCTTGATAGAGGGCAGCGGAATAGTCAATGTTAGTAGTTCCGCAGGCAAAATCATTGATATTTTTGAATACTTCATAACTTGCTCCAAGTCGCCCATAAGTTGATTCGTCAACGCTGAAACATTCAAAGAAAATTTCATCGGGATGAACGGTTATTACTGGGTCGAAAACGTACCAAGCATCATAATCAATTTTATAAAGATATTGAAAGAATTTTTCTTGAGCTTGGTAAAAGGGTTTGAAACGTTCTTGTCGATTTTGGTATAGTTGGTTTAATTCTGTACTAATTTCTGTTATTTTTTGAGCTACTTCTTGACGTTGAACTGCGATGTTTTCCCAGTCTATTTCATCTTCTTGTTGGGCACGCCATTCTTTATAAGCTGTTTTGTCTTTTGGTTTATATCGGAGGTCGGAAACTACTACGTCATGTAAGGCGCTTATAGCTTCACGAAATGCGACATTTTTTCCCAGTTCGCCGACAAAATAGGTAGGTTCTCGTTTAGTATCTGGAGAGAATGACATTTGGATATTTTTGCCATTGTCAGTGACACCTGTATTGCCTTTATAAGAATAGTTAAATTCCATAATTTTTTTGGTAATTTGAGGTTTAAATTCTGCTTTACTAATCCTAAATGATTTGTGAAAAAACCGTAGGAGTTTGGTCTCCAAACCCTATTAGATAGAATCTGACAACATCAGCACACGATGGTATATTAATCATCAATAATTTGTAAAAAAAACTGTAGGGGTTTGGTCTCCAAACCCTATTAGATAGAATCTGACAACACCAGCACACGATGGTATATTAATCATCAATAATTTGTAAAAAAACCGTAGGGGTTTGGTCTCCAAACCCTGTTAGATAGAATCTGACAACATCAGCACAGATTACTATATTTCAAGAATCTTGAAATTGAGAAAATAGGGAGGCAATAACTTGATTTTGATTGATACTCCGACTCTGTTGTAAAGCATCTTTTAAAACATCTATTACTAATTCTGGTAAAACTTGAGATTCTGTAATTCTTTTACTGCCACTATTAACCATAGTAAAAGCAATAATATCTACATTTTTCACGTCAACTATCCAATATTCTTTGACTTTTAAATCTTCATAGATTAACCTTTTCTCACCTTTATCATCTGCAAGTGAAGTATTGGCTATTTCTATGACTAAATCTGGCGATGGATATATATCTAAATCTACAACGGAAGTTCCCCAGGGAATAATATTGGTATTGTCACCTATATAGTAGGAAATATCTGGTTGTACTTCTTGAATTCCGATTTTTCTGTAACTACAATTAGTTAAACTTTTGCTGCGAATATTTTTGAGACTACAGAAAATACCAATAGCTATAGCAATAAGTGAATTATCGCTGGCATGGTCGTGACTTACTGGTGACATTTCTATTCTAAATTTTCCTTGATAATAATAAGATTTTGCTTTAGCATAAATGGGATTTTCAATTATGTGGAAATATTCATTCCAGGTAGCTAAAACCCATGTATCTGTTGGAATTTTTACTTGTAAATTTGTCATAAATTAAATTGATTGTTTTTGTCTAAGCATTCAGCTATCAGCTATCAGCTATCAGCTTCATTACCTTTAATATAGTAGAGGAGGTTTAAATTTTTCCATACCATACTAATTCTACATAATTCGTGAAAAAAAACTCTAGGGGTTTGGTCATTTCAGTTATCAGTTATCAGTACCTTTTACTTTAGCCAGAGGCTTGAAATACTGAATTTTATTTTTTCATATCCTTAAAATGGGAAGCTTTAGACCTTATTTTTTGGTTATATTAATCCCATTTTTAATTGGGTTTGGAGACCAAACCCCGTTAGATGAAATTTTACAACCTATTTAAAATTGCTATATTCTATGATTGAGATTGTTGAAATTGAGAAAATAGGGAGGCAATAACTTGATTTTGATTGATACTCCGACTCTGTTGTAAAGCATCTTTTAAAACATCTATTACTAATTCTGGTAAAACTTGAGATTCTGTAATTCTTTTACTGCCACTATTAACCATAGTAAAAGCAATAATATCTACATTTTTCACGTCAACTATCCAATATTCTTTGACTTTTAAATCTTCATAGATTAACCTTTTTTCACCTCGATCGTCAGAGAGTGAAGTGTTTGCTATTTCTATAGCTAAATCTGGAGGTGGATATATATCCAAATCCATCACCTCTGGCGGAGTGCTTCAGGAAATGAATTTATTATTGCTCTTGACGCAATAGAAGGAATTTTTCCCTATCCATCACCTCTGGCTGGGTGCTTCAGGAAATGAATTTATTATTACTCTTGACGCAATAGAAGGAATTTTTCCCTATCCATCACCTCTGGCTGGGTGCTTCAGGAAATGAATTTATTATTGCTCTTGACGCAATAGAAGGAATTTTTCACTATCCATCACC
>NZ_JBNHEP010000309.1:0-2959 GCF_050015995.1 Dapis brunnea BLCC-M229
ATCCAGGGGTTAAAACCGCCTGGCTCTCATCTTCTTAGCTAACTTTTGTAGTTCTTTAGCTAAGTCAGAATCAATTTCCGACACCTTAGCTTTTGTCAATTTTAAACCGTCAACCGTTTTTATTGAACATATAGTCAAACTACGACGACCGAAAAAGGGGTCTGTCCACCTGAGACGATATAACCCCTTTATTGTTTCGATATTTATTTTTCCAATTTTCACTGGCTTCATCCTTTATTACTGGCCAAAAAATGAAGCTTAATCAAACACCACTGAGATACCTTGTTGATGACATGAATATCTTTAAGATCGCAAACTTTAAAGTCAGTTCTATCGCTTTAACCGATAAAATTACTCCAAGATTTAATGTCATTGAGGCGCTCTACCAACTGAGCTATAACCCCTAACCAAATAATTATTTATAATACCTAATTTTTTCTGTGTAAGTCAAGAAATTAATCAAAAAATTTCTACAATATTTTTATCGGACGATCTACCAGGGTATCTGGCCTTCTTGAGGAACATCATACCCTGATGACCAGCTTAAAAATATGTGTAGGAATGTTGAGACATTTGAGTTAGGTGAGTCATACAAGTACCCATGAGAAAATAAACCACCATCATTGCTGCAGCAGATATAGCAACTAAGATACCTGCTAGCATTAGAGAAAATTCTCGATGATGGAATGACTCTTGCATCAAATGCAGAGCCCAAGCAACTAAAGCAACATCAAGTATTAGAATTGTGACCAACATAAGTTACGTTTTGTAACAATTATTTTATTGTAACAACATTTCTTAAAAATATATCTAAGTATTTTTATTTAGAAAATCTCAAATAAAAGTTACAAATAAACTTAACTTTGTCTTACAGGCACTTGATGGCCAGCAAGATAATCTTTAATTTCTGCTATACTTAGTTGACCGTAATGTAGCAAAGAAGCTAGTAATGCTGCTTCTGCTTTACCTTCAGTTAAGGCCTCAAAAATATGCTGGCAGTTACCCGCACCCCCAGAAGCAATTACTGGAATCTGAACACTTTCTGCTATAGTTCTTGTCAGCTCTAAGTCATAACCTGCTTGGGTTCCATCAGCATCCATACTTGTGACAAGCAGCTCTCCTGCCCCTCTTTTTTCTACTTCTATTGCCCAAGCGATCGCATCCTTGCCAGTATTTTCTCGGCCACCTCGCACATATACATCCCATCCTGAGTTATCTGGATCTGAACGACGACGAGCATCAATAGCTACTACAATACATTGATTTCCGAAACGGTCACTAGCCTGATTAATAAAGTCCGGATTACGGACTGCTGCTGAATTTATACTTACTTTATCTGCACCTGCTCTTAATAAATTTTTAATATTTTCTAAGGATTGAATACCGCCTCCCACTGTCAGAGGAATAAAAACCTGCTCTGCAGTCCGATAAACTACATCTATTATTGTATCTCGGTCTTCGTGAGTGGCCGTAATATCTAGAAATACCAACTCATCAGCACCAGCATCATTATAGACCTGGGCTAGTTCCACAGGGTCTCCAGCATCTTGAAGATTCACAAAGTTGACACCTTTGACGACTCGGCCTGCATTAACATCAAGACAAGGTAAAATTCTTTTGGCCAGCATATAAATAAATTACTCTTAGATAGCAGAGTATATTATGGCCGATTTTAGAGTTGAGATTGATCAAGAAAATAAGTCTAGTCAGTCGTTACAAGATATTTTTGGGGAGGTAAAAATTAAGTAAATTTTAGATTGCGAATTTTATAGCAATGTGCGCTGGCATATTTACACATTATTTTTTGTAGGCCTTTTCTAGAATGCACTTTGAGCTGGGCCTTGTAAATACCTGAGCGCTCATTGCTATATCTCAATCAGGTGCTAGCGGGCAGGATGCCCGCACTAGGGCAAGATGCTAGCGAGCAAGATGCCCGCACTACAGAGGAATGCCTCAGTCGCAACAGGATTTTAACTTTTGACTTTTAATTTTTGACTTTTGACTTAGGATGATAGAACTGTGCTCAAGCACTAAATTCAGATAAACTATGGATTGATTAATACCACTCGAAGAACACTGTAAACAAAAATGGAAATTGGTCAAAAAGTTAAAGTAAAAGGTATAAAACAAAAGATACCTGGAAATATAATCAATCGATTGAAGCAAAATCCCATTGGTACAATCACAGAATTCAAAATGGTAGACGGTAGTGGAATTGGCTACTGGGTCCAATTTGAAGAAAAAATGGGCACTTGGTTTTTTGAAGATGAAATAGAAGCAATTTCCTAACGAATACTAAAAGTAGAGCATTAGGTATGAAAGTAAATTAGAAGAAAAGTATTACTTTTAGTCTTGCTGGACTTCCAGTTTACCTCTGCTTAATGCTCAATCTCTGATGATTCTTGACTAAAATCCAAAATCAGATAACATTTATCATGGCAGTCACCTTACTACTTCAACAACTGACGATTCCCCCCGGTCAAAGGTTGTTAATTAACAACCTAAAGTGGGCTGAATTTGAGTCTGTTCTTGAAGAGTTAGGTGAGCATCGCTCTTCTCGAATTGCTTACGATCGGGGAACTTTAGAAATCAGAATGCCTACACCAAAACATGAAGTTGATAAAGAACTCTTGGGTGATGTAGTGAAAATTTTGCTGGATGAGTTAGAAATAGATTGCGAGTGTTTTGGTTCTACTACTTTCAAGGGAGAAAGTATGGAAAGTGGTATTGAACCGGATCAATGTTTCTATATCCAAAACCATGCTCAAATGCGAGGCAAGCGACGGGTCGATCTGAATGTTGACCGAAAATTTGGGTCTCAAGCCTCCCCTTTTAAGGGGATAAAAAAAGAATATTCCGTATTTCAAGCCTCTGGCTTTCCTGCGGAATGCTGCGCAAACAGGCAGAGGTACTGATAACTGATAACTGATAACTGATAACTGATAACTGATAACTGATA
>NZ_JBNHEP010000310.1:0-40927 GCF_050015995.1 Dapis brunnea BLCC-M229
TTGCTACTACTCTCAATAATATTGGTGCTGTATACAATGCTTTAGGAGAAAAACAAAAAGCACTCTCATACTACGACCAATCCCTGACTCTATGGCGACAAGTGGGGGATCGAGCTGGTGTTGCTACTATTCTTTTTAATATGGCTTGGCTCAAAGCTAGCCAAGGCAACCTCACCGAAAGCGTAACATTCATGGAAAAATCCCTAGAAATAATCGAAGACCTCCGCACCAAGATCGTTGCTCAAGACCTCCGTACATCCTACTTCGCCACAGTACAAGATTACTATCAATTCTACATCAACCTCTTAATGCAACTCCACAAACAAAACCCAGACGAAGGTAATGATAGAAAAGCATTAAGTGTCAGCGAACGCAGTCGTGCCAGAAGTTTATTAGATATTTTAGCAGAATCAGGATCAGACATCAAAACGGGAGTTGATCCTAAACTTCTCGCCCAAGAAAAACAACTGCTGCAACAACTCAACACCTTAGACCAAGCGCGACAACTCAACACCCCTGGATACGACCCCGACGAACTCAAACAACAAATAGAAACCCTCAGCAACCAACTCCAACAACTAGAAGTCAAAATCAAACAAAACAGCCCTCGTTACGCCAACCTCAAATATCCACAGCCTCTCACCGCCTCAGAAATTCAACAACAAGTTATCGACAAAGACACCATACTTTTACAATATTCTCTGGGAAAAGACGCCAGTTATTTATGGTTAGTAACTCAAAAAGAAATTAGCAGTTATGAACTAGCTCCAAGAGCAGAAATAGAAGAATTAGCAAAACAATTTAGAGAAGAAATAATCTCCCTTTCCCCAGTGCCAGAAACTGGAAATAAATTAAGTGAAATATTATTGTCGCCTGTAGCAAGTAAACTGGGAAATAAACGATTAATTATTGTAGGAGATGGAATATTACAAGCAATTCCATTTGCAGCTTTACCATTGACCTCTCCCCCGACCCCTCTCCTGCGAGGAGAGGGGGGAAATATAGTAGAAGGAGAAAATTCCTCCACCCTTGCAGGGGGGAATGAGGGGGGTCAAAATTATCAACCCCTAATTGTCAACCATGAAATAGTCACCTTACCCTCAGCTTCAAGTATTGATATTCTCAGAAAACAAGTCAAAGGCAGAACCGCCGCTCCCAAAAAAGTAGCTGTTATTGCCGACCCAGTATTTCAAGATAACGACCCCAGATTTCAAATAGCTTCTCAACCAAAAAAAGCAACAGAAAATAACAATTTAATCGCAATGGCATTAACCCGTTCCCTAGAAGATTTTCTCGGTTCATCATTCAATCGTCTAGAAGGAACACGTCAAGAAGCCGAAGCAATATTAGCATTAGTTCCAGACAATTTAGAACAACTATCATTAGACTTCAATGCCAATCGAGACACCGCAATAAATCCCAATTTATCCCAATATCAAATAGTACATTTAGCCACCCACGGACTCTTAAATGAAAGCCAACCAGAACTATCAGGATTAGTGCTTTCCTTGTATAACGAAACTGGTAAAGAAACACCAGGATTCTTACAATTAAACGATATATTTAACCTAGAAATGCCAGCCGAATTAGTAGTATTAAGTGCTTGTGAAACAGGAATAGGAGAAGAAATTAGAGGAGAAGGATTAGTCAGTTTAACCAGAGGATTTATGTATGCAGGAGCCAAGAGAGTAGTAGTAAGTTTATGGAGTGTGGCAGATAATTCAACTGCTCAATTAATGGAAAAATATTATCAGAAAATATTAGAAACGGGTAAAAATCCTGTGGAGGCAATGAGAGAAACTCAATTAGAAATGTTGAGGTCAGAGAATTGGAATGCACCTTATTATTGGGCACCATTTGTTGTGCAGGGAGAGTGGAATGAGTAGAAGTCAGAAGTTTGAAGTCAGAAGTCAGAAGTCAGAATAAATAAAGCTTGTCCTTTTAACGAGACACAGAACAAATAAGTGCTTTAAGTATGGTTTACCCATAAAAAAAACTACTTTCATTAATCAATGCACTTTGAGCTGGAAGTTGTAACCTACATTCCGCACGACAAAATGTAGCATGAAAAACGGAGACAGGAGACAGGAGACAGGAGACAGGAGGCAATCAAAGTGGTCAATAGGAGTAAGTAATTGAGTATTTATGCTTAATATTTTCCTGAGAATCTGACTCCTGAGAAAGGTCAATGAATAGGATTTATAGAGTATAAATACGAACCCGCGCTACCATTTTTTATACTACTTTTAATATTACAACTTGACGTGCGGAATATGGGTTGTAAATACCTGAGCCAGCAGCGCTATATCTAAATTTTCAAGGTTAATTATTAGACATCTCCAGAAAAGAGGGAACAGGGAACACTTAACAGGGAACACTTAACCCACCCCTAACCCCTCCCAGGAGGGGAGTAATTGATAATTTATCGATAAGAATTGATTTTATTTTTCATTTTTGGAGATGTCTATTAACTTTATCAAAAATCAGCTTTTTAAAACGTCAAACCAAATACTGCAAAACAAAAATATTTTCTGGATAATCAGATTTATGTTTCTAGATATGAGTTAGATTTTTGGCAAAAAGTTTCACTCTAAATTACTAATTCTGGTTAATTGTCTGTTTAACAATATCTACGCTTAGGAGAAGTCCAATGGTTCAAGCTACTCTCTACTCTCTTGATGTTATCAAGGATGAAGCACGGGAATTATTAAGACAAAAACTTATTAGTCGTCATCAATCTATTTATACTCTCCGTTGGTATATTCCTAATCGGGATTGGGATGAAATTGAGTCAGAATTAGAGAGAAATAACTTTCTGTCCAGAGACCGCATTATTGACTTGATTGGTAGAGAAGAATGGCGAGAAGATTAACGCAGAAAATCTAACTCTAATTTCTTATATCGTCATATTTAATCCGATTGATTAATCTAGTTCAAGAGCTTTTTTGATTTGCTCTAAAACTAGAGCTTCTTTTTGACTAATTTTAGGTCCTGTACCAAATATTCCTTCTCCAGAAGCATTAGCTATTTGATTAGCTATTTCATAGAGAAATTCCTTGTATTCTTGAGCTTCTTTCAGAGTCGCTTTAAGATGAGCGATCGCTACCGCAGCTTTAAGTTTTTCTAGTACATTTTCGAGAAAATCTTCAAAATTTTCTGAATTTTCTATCTCATTTATTTGAGTTTTTTTTTCGGTATCAGAAGCATCTATCAACAAATTATAAATCAGTTGATTATGCTGATAATTTAACTTAGCGTGCTTAATTTCTGCGCTAAAAGTGAATACTTCTTTAACAGCCGAAAAAAGAGTAAATTCAGAGGAAATAATTATCATCGAAACCAAAGTAATTGCCTGTAATAATAACTCCCATTCTGAATTTGTAAAATCGGCTTTAGTCGTCATTTTTATGGCTAATATTTTTCAGATTTTCTTGCAGCTCTGATATAGTAAATATTGACTCAAACTGAATACCTTCTTTTTCATAAAGTTCCCTACCACCTTGTTGTCTATCAACAAGAGAAAAAATCTGATTAACCTGATAACCTGCCTCTCGTAGTCGATTAACCGCCATCATTGCTGATGCTCCAGTTGTTACGACATCCTCCAAAACAACTACTTTGGCATTAGCCTCTAATATTGGCCCTTCAATGTAAGACATTGTGCCATGTCCTTTGGCTTGTTTACGGATAATTAAAGCTGGTATAGGTCGATTTTCATAAGCAGATACAACACTCACAGCAGTCACAATTGGATCGGCACCCAATGTTAAACCTGCCACTCCTTGAGTATCTTCAGGCAACATCGACAATAATAATCTGCCAATTATCAGAGCGCCCAGGGGATGAAGAGTAACGTATTTACCATTTATATAATAGGAGCTACTTTGCCCAGAGGATAGTACAAAATTTCCCTCACGATAAGCTAACCAACATAACAGATCGAGTAGTTGTTGTCTAATAGTTATTAAATCAGCAGTAGTTGAATCTAAAAATGAAATTTGGTTTGTCATACTAAACAATCAAAAAATAGTTGAAGAAGTTATTAGGTAGTAGGTTTTAGCTTAAATTGAATGAATGGGGATTTAACTAAAAGAAGATTTTAGGTAAGATGGTAAACTTTTCTTGCCTAGAACCCAGGATATAGAATCCGTTTATATAATATATTTAATATCAAATCTGTTTAATTAATTATGAAAAAAGTTATCCTCTCACTTCAATAGCAAATATCCCTATTCTCTCCAATAACCCATCTCCCTCAACTATATGATAAGTATTCAAGCGGATATGATATGAGTTGCTTGTTGACATACTCTCCGCGCCTAAAGGCGCGGAGATTCTCCTGAAACCAGGATTCTTGGTTCTATGAGTCCACTTACAAAATCTAGCTTAATAATAGGGTCATCAAAAAAGTCAAAGTCTTTGCCCTACATCCGATTTGGGGATAGGACAAATACCCTTGAATCAATCACCCGATTTTGTATCACTGATATAATACGAGCAATTTAGCAATAATAATCTAAATAAATTATAATCTATGGCCATGAATTGGAAAAATCTCAGTGGCACGATTCTTTTTTCTACGATCGCGACCCTAACATCTGTCCAGATTGCTCAAGCGGGACATCCAGAAGATCCTGCCCGTACATATCAACCTTTTGCAGAAAAGTTTAACCGAGCAAGTCAAAGACGTTCTGGTAACTTTTTTGGGAACAGAGACATCTTGCATCAGATAGGTCGTTATTTTGGTATTCCCAAGTATCCAGAGCAAGCTATTGAGAGTGATAATCGCCGAGTTAACCAGTTATATATAGATGAACAAAGACGACAATTTTCTAGTACCCCAGTTATTCGGACTCCTGATTTGATTAACCCCTATAATCAATCTGTATTGACAGCTCCTCCTCCCAATTCAAATCCTAGTTTTGGTGGTAATTAGTTCTTTACTTATACTAAGTAGAGCAAGCTAAAAAAAAGACGTCGCATATTTAGGGACAAAATATCTCAAAATCTTGATATACCTGACTTTTGAGATATTTTACAATTGTATACATAACGCACAAAATTTACCACGCTTTACTTAATTACCTTTACAGCGCTTTTCAGATTGATGAACCACATCGTCACAACGATAACCTTGTAAGGACATTCCATGGAACCTCTTACTGTGGTTTACCCAAATGAAAACTGCTGTAAGACTTACCCAAATAAACCAGGTTTCTAGAGATAAATTGTTAGTTTTAACAGTATCTTGTGATATTATCTAAATCTTAATGATAGCTGATAACGACTCAATGGATAGACAACTGAGAAAACTTAGCTCCTAGATAGTTTTATCGCTATAGTTATCAGTAAGTTTGATAAATTTTAGAGAAGTTTTCACTTTCTGTATTTACCCCATTATTTCAGTCTGAGTAAGGGGTAGGGAAGTATTTTTATTTTCAAACGAGCACGGAGGGATTTGAACCCCCGACACCCAGAACCGGAATCTGGTGCTCTATCCACTGAGCTACGCGCCCTAATATATAAATTTAAGGATAGCATCTCTAGTCTTAAACTGGCAATAGGGGAATTATTATTTTTCCTAAAGCGGTAAAATTGTGACTGTAAGATTTTACCGTAACAACAGTATGGAAACAACTCATCATAACTTGTTAGAAAAACTAGCATCCCTATCAGAAAATTTTCCTAACTTAGGTATTCGCGTCTCCCTAGCAGCTAAAGAATTACAAAATGCAGGTACTCCTCCTTCAGAAAGTTTACTAGAAGAACTGATGGCCTACTGTAAAGATTTTGCTAATCTGAAAGAGCAAGGACTAAAATTGGCACAAACATCTCAAGTTTCTACTGGGGCAATACTTTCCTTTACAGACTTAGAAAACTTAATTAAAGCAGTTACAAAAACCACAAAATTATCAGGAAGTCAACCAGCTTTAGATATTCTTAATCAAATTTTAGCGATCGCTCATCAAGAACAACCAGAATTTTCTCCTTTACAATCAGTAAAAGCACAAGCAAAAGAACTATATAAACTAATATCTGAGACAAAATCTGAAAAATTACCTGATAATGCTCAAGCTTTAATTGAAGATAGACATCCACTTTCAGCAGTATTAAAACTTGTTAAACAGGGAAAAAATTTAGATGACGAACAGTGGTTAGAATTGGAAGAAAAAGTTAACATAACCTTTGGCAAAAAATTAATGTTAGCTATATCTAGAGGAAAGCTGATAATTGCCAATGATTCTTTACCAACAACATCTAGAATTAAATTACCTGCACTTGAAGAATTAGAGCGAACTGAAAATATTGCTAGTCAAGCAACTAATCCCCAAAAGTCAACTACTGGAAATTTACCACCTTTAATAGTAGTACCCTCTGGTGGTGGCGAACCTAATCAAGCACCTATTGACGATCCAGATATAATGATTTTAGAAGACCCAACACCAGCAAAACCTCTAGACGAAATTATTATTGTTCCTGGAGTAGAAACGCCTCAAAATTCCGCTAAAATTCAAAGACCAAATATCATGTTTGGAGAAACGACTAATCAAAAGTCAGGAACATCTGTCGGATTAAAAGTTATAGTTCATATACAAAATATGGGCGATCGCTCATTTGCTGCTGGAGAATATGCAGGTACTCGCGGTCAAGGTTTCCGTGTCGAAGCTTTTCAAATTAATATAGAACCCCCTATTCCTGGGTTAAATTTGGAATATATGGCAAATATTGGTGGAGTTGGTGATACCCCTTGGTTAGAAGCAGGAAAATTAGCAGGGGAACGTGGAAGAGCGCGTAGACTAGAAGGATTCGCTCTGCAACTTACAGGTCTTCAAGCTAGTAGTTATGATATATTCTACACTGCTCATGTACAAAATATGGGAGATTTGCCAGTTTATTCAAATGGTCAATATTGTGGTACTCGCAATAAATCTCTAAGAGTAGAGGGAATAAAAGTTTGGATAGAACCTAAAAGTTAGGAGTCAGGAGTCAGTAGTTAATCACACAAATACCTTGTTTTGTTTCATCTAATATCATCAGGACTTATATCATGTTCGGTAAAACAGTTATAATAACAGCTTGCGCTAAAGCGCTGCTCCACATATTGAGTGTGCTGAAGCACAACTATAAACACAGGACTTTTTGATAATTAATGATGCGGACATACTATTATATCATGTCTGGATAATAAGTGATAAAAAAGTTTTTGTTTGTAGTAGGACTTGAGCAAATGAAATATCTATAGACTTCTTGCAGAAGTCAGGGAATAGGGAATAGGGAATAGGTATGGAGGGAGATGAAATTGTTGATTTTAGATCTTGAATTGATATAATTAAAACTTTTGCAAGAGGTCTTATCTAATGAAATATCTATCTGGCGGGCTAAAGCCCTACTACGAGGTTTAATTATAACTATTCAACCAGACATGAGATATAAGCATTCTCCAGCGCCAAGAAATGTCACATCTATGTTAACTTTCCGTTGATACCCCAAAGTATAAAGCTGCATACTCAATGATATCCATCTCGTATGGCTGTAACTCTGCTAGCTCAGTCTTCAAAGTTTGGCGAACTGCATCAGCAAATACAGAATAATCATGAGTCTTTTTTTTTACAAATGGTTCGAGCTTCTTAATCAAAGAGATTCACTATAGAACCCATTTGGGATCTATTTAAAAATAGAGGGGGAGATGGGGAGATGGGGAGATGAGGAGATAGTGCAGATAGGGAGATGGTAAATATATCTATGTTTCTACCTTTTTCCCCTATTCTATTTCTCCATCTCCTGACTTCTGAGGACTCAGGACTGACTCCTTTGCCAAAAACTCGCACTTTGGCTAATATTCCAAATGGCTTCTATACAGGGCTTTTCAGATTAATGACCTCACGTCATAACCAAAACTCAGTAGGGGCAAATGGCCATTCGCCCCTACTGTGGTCTACCGTGCAGGAAAACCGCTGTAAACATATAGCAATAACTATTTGCCCACCTATTTACCCTCTACCTGAAAGCCACTATTGAGGCTTTTTCTTCAATGAACCTGCTAGATAAACACCAAGTAAACCCAGACCAAATACTGCGGTAGGTTCCGGAACATCCACGATTTCAGCATATAACATTGCCTCTGCTGTTGACCCTTCTGGGGAGTTAAACTCACTGAGGAAAGTATTACCACCGTCACTAGAAAAACCTATTAAATTTAGGGTGTAATCTACTCCACCAAAGTTAAAAGTATCACTTGTGAGACCATTAGCTTGAAATTTGAGTTTATCTCCATCTAAAACAGGGTCTCCTGTAATGTTAGGACTGTTAAAAATGTTGAAAATATAGTTGAAGTTTTCTGCGCTATTAAAAGGATTAGTAAAAGATAGCTTAACTTCTAGAGGAAAGTCTCCATTAAAAGAATTGAACGTGGAACCATTCCGATAAGTTAAATCGCCAACAGCAAACTGAGTATTTAGACCAGTGCTGAAACCTAAACCATCATATTGAACATAATTTTTGAACGAGCTAGCTGGAGGAATTCCCCAAGTTAACCTGTTATTTGTCCCACCGTTTTCATTGGAAAGAAATTCCGCACCAGCAGATACAACGGGTAGACCCCAAGAACCAGATGATGTTCCAGCAAAAGTAATAGCTTCAACCTTTCCTGTTGTTGCCAACAACATTGTAGTAGTTGCTATTAAGGTTGGTAACAATTTAGTTCTGTTCATTGTCAACTATATCTCCTGATTTTGTGTTTTTATTAGTTAATTATCTCAATAACTTACTTCTTATGCCATTTCTCTCTTCAGGAATATAGCGTTTCTCAGGCTAATGAGGTACACCTAATATTCATTTCTATTCTATTCCCAGTTAAGTGTTCCCTATTCCCTAAAACAAACGGATTTTGTACCTTACCAGTATGGGAATTGCTATAGTATATTTACTAATGTTTCAATTATCAAAAATCACTATTTTTATCTAATTTTATGTCAGATATGTTCATAGTAAATTAACCTTCATAAAAGCTGGCCAAAAATAGGTTGTCGATCCTGAATATCTAAGCTAATGTTAGATTGAATACCATCTATTTATTATTCGTATAATATGAAAATATATAGAGAAATATTACTCGGAAAAAGGACTAATTACTTAATGAAGACTACCTTCCGCCAACAATCTCTAATTACAGCCTTTTTAATGACTATTTCAATCCTGGCTTACTGTAGTTTGTTTTTGAATGAGGCGAACAGTCAAACTCCTAAATTGCCAGATAAAAATGAATATCCTCAAGATTTTGCGGAGACTTATCAGGCAAGTTGTCAGTTTAATGCTGTAGCAAAAGGATTGTCTGAAGAACAAGCTGAAATATTATGTAATTGTACCTTGAATCAGTTTCAATCTAAATATACCTTAGAAAAATTTCAGAAACTATTGGCAGAATCAGCAAAGGAGGAAAAAGGGGAGGAGTTAATAGAAATCGGAGAGCTTTGTGCTGAAAAGTTAATAAATTGATCTTTAGGGAATAGGGAGTAGGGAGTAGGGAGTAGGGGAGTAATATTATGTTTTATAATCAAAGCTCGTAGTAGGGCAATAGCCCTAAGTATAAGTATAGATGGGGCTAAAACCCTACTACAAACGATCGCTCTCTATAGAATAATGAGAATTTATGATGAAACAGTCTTCAGGCAAAAATCTGCGGCAGCGCTGGAATATTTCTAGGTGGGCGATCGCTAAACCTTGGTTAACTATTTGTTTTTGGTTAACTGTAACTATAGGAGGATTATTTGCTTTTAGCACTCTCAAATATGCTTTATTTCCAGAGGTCAGTTTTCCGGTAGTGGTAGTACAAGTAAAATCAACTTTTGACACTGCGATAGAAACAGAAAAAGAAATTACTGCTCCTATTGAAAATTCTGTAAAAATCTTGGAAACAAAAGGAATGTATGAATTGCGTTCCTCGACATATCCAGGTCAAGCAGTCATAAATATGGCTTTTAGCACTCTCAACAATTTAAGCTCGGCAACCGCAGATGTGGAAACTGCTCTCAAAAAAGTTACTTTACCTCCAGAAAGCAGTTTAGAAATAATTAGTCTGGATTTAAATGAGTCAGCAGCTATTAGTTACGCTATTACCAGTGAGAGTCAAACCCTAAGAGAATTAACTAAAATTGCTCAAAATCAAATTATTCCTACTATTGCAGAATTACCAGGAGTTTTAAAAGTTAATCTACTGGGTGATACTTCCCGAAAACAAAAAGATAAGGAAAAATTAATCTCTACCTCTCCCCCAACTCTGGTCAGTTTCAATGCTAAAAATGCTATAGCTTTTCAAGTAGTTAAACGTGCTGATGCTAATACTCTAGAAGTTGTGAGTAGGGTAGAAGCAACTGTAGCAAAATTGCAGTCTGACTTACCGGAAATAAAACTCGTCTTAGCAGAAACTCAAGCAGATTATATTCAGGAGGCAACCAAAGCTACTATTGATGCTTTGCTATTGGGAATTATTTTGGCAGTGGCAGTCATTTTTCCTTTCTTGCGGAATTTTGCAGCGACAATGATTACAGCTTTGGCAATACCTATTTCTTTATTAGGAACTTGTATTGTTATGGCAATATTTGGATTTAATTTAGAAACCATTACTCTTTTAGCATTGGCAATAATTATTGGGATTATTGTTGATGATGCTATTGTGGATGTGGAAAATATTTCTAGACATATTGAAGCAGGAGAAACTCCTAAACAAGCAGCAATTTCTGGCACTGATGAAATAGGTTTAACTGTTGTTGCTTCTACTTGCACTATTGCAGCAGTATTTTTGCCAGTTGCTTTTATGGGAGATACTCTCGGTCAATTTTTTCAACCTTTTGGCTTAACTGTTTCCGCAGCAGTATTGATTTCTTTATTGGTTGCCCGCACTTTATCCCCAGTATTGGCAAGTAATTTTAAAATTCAAAAGTCAAAAGTCAAAAGTCAAAAGTTAGAAGGAAATAATGAAGTTAAAAGTCAAAAGTCAAAAGTCAAAAGTTTGAATTTTGAAGTTAGAAGTCAGGAGAATGAATTCCAAATTCAAAAGTCAAAAGTCAAAAGTTTGAATTTAGAAGGAAATGATGTAAGTCTCAAAGAAGATAGTTTATTAAATCAAACACCGCAGTGGGAAAAAACTTTATCTAATCAATATCAAAAATTACTTAACTTTTCGCTAGATCATCGCAAAATTGTTATCGCAATAGCTTTACTCAGTTTTGTTGTTGGTGTAGCAATGATTCCTCTAATTCCTAAAGGGTTAGTACCTCAACTCGACCGAGGTGAATTTAATATTACCTACTCTTATCCTCTGCCTACTTTTGCGACTAATACTGAAAAATCTCCCCCATCGCCAGAAATTCAACCGCCTCCTCAAAACTCAATTTTTGGGGAAGGTGCATTTAATTGGATTAATGATTTAACTAACTCTCCCACCAGAATATTGTTAAGAAAATCTCGTAGAATAGCTCAACAAATTGAGAAAATTGTTTTATCTTCCCCAGAAGTAGAATCTGTTTTTAGTATTGCAGGTTTTCAGGGGGAACCAAATCGTGGTAAAGTATATGTGAAACTGAAAAAAGAGCGTTCGCTAACCACTACTCAAGTACAAGAGCAAACTCGTAGTGCTTTATCAGAATTAGAAAAGGTTACTGTCAGTGTTGAGGATATTCCTTTTGTAGAGACTGGTGCAGGAAAACCTTTTGAAATAATGCTGTTGGGAGATAACCGGGAAATTCTGCACAATACTGCTACCGAAATTCAAACTCAGATTCAAAAAATACCGGGTTTTGTAGACATAACTATAACGTCTCAGTTTCAGAATTTTGATAACCCCCTGGAAATAACTCGTCGCGGTCTTAAACAAGTTGTGTATATTACTGCTAATCTCTCTGATGGTTTAGGATTAGCAGATGCCATCAATCTAGCAGTAGATGTAGCTCAACCTATTTTACCAGATGGTGTTGAGTTAGACTTAGGTGGAGATTCTCTAAGAGTGGGAGAAGTATTTGGTAGTTTTGGGGTGACGTTAGGTTTGTCTGTTGTCTGTATGTTGACAGTGCTATTTTTACTTTTTGGTAGATTTTTGGAACCTCTGGTAGTAGGTTTGTGTTTGCCTCTGTCTATTGTGGGAGCAATGTTAGGGTTGTTGGTTACTCAGAGTGATTTTGGGGTAATTTCTTTATTAGGTCTGATTTTTCTCCTGGGTTTGCTTGATAAAAATGCCTTGTTGTTGATGGATTATATTAATCAACTGCGTCAGTCAGGGTTAGACCGGAGAGAAGCAATTTTGCAAACTGGGATGGTGCGACTGCGACCGATTTTAATGACCACAAGTTCGACTGTTTTAGGGATGTTGCCGATCGCTCTGGGATTAGGAGCAGGAGCAGAATTACGACAACCTTTAGCTGTGGCAATTATTGGGGGGTTGATTACTTCTACATTGTTGAGTTTAATTGTAGTTCCTGTGTTGTATACTTTATTAGAAGATTGGTGGGAATTGTAAAAACAGTTGGGTTAGTTGCATAATTTCATTAGGATAAACCCAACAACAAAACCTGGAGATTTTATGGATGGTAAGCGATCGCTTCAATTGTTAATAAAATTTTTTTTCTTAATCATACAACTGCCTGAATACTAATCGATCAAAATTTCACAATTACTTTTAGTTTATGTGAAAAATTATTAAGTAAGAAATTAAATACATCAAAATTTGCACGATTTTTTTCTATATAGCTGATGTATAGATGTGGGTTAGTTCAAATCTAATTTTGCACGATTTTTTTCTGTAGGACTGATATATAAATGTAGACTTGTTCAACCCAATGTCCAAACTTATTATCAACTGATTTCCATAGGGGGTCAACATCGTATTTAAGCTAGTTATTTTACAACCGTGGGACTACTTAAGCTAGATTCTTGTTATCTAGTTTGTCTACTTGTATGCAAATAACAAGCAGCAAAAATAAAAAAAAGATTAAGGAAAACTGGGAATTATAGTTCATATGCTCACTATTATATCAGAACGATCGCTCAATATATCTTTCATTCAAACCACAATTAAATCGAATCTGGTTGAACCAGAATTATATATTCCCATTACTACATACCGCCAGGGACAAACGGCCATTTGTTCCTACATATGGATTTTTGTTCTTTAATAGCGATCGCTCTTTGACAATATTAGAACTTACCTATGAGAGACGCAAAATCTAGGTTTGAGATTGCTTCCCTATCGGTCGCAATGACGGAAATACCTGGTATTGCGTAAGTCCTGAATATCAAAAACACAAACCTAACTTTGATTTCAAACCAGGAGTGTTATATGTCTACCCAATTCAAGTCACTCTTTCCCTTTGTCCGTCAAATGTTTGCTACAACCATAACTTTAGCAACTACAGCTTTTTGCTTCACTGGGGGTGCTGCTGCAATATCTATTACCTCCACAGTTAATAGCGACCCTAATACAGTGCCAGTTGCTGGCACTTCTCTACAAGATGGAGATTTTCGGCTTACTGGTTCAGCTGGTCGCTTAGGTGATGGACTCGATGACATAGCTTTTTGGGATTTTGATTTTAATGGAGACCCCAATGTAGATATTTTTAAGAATCTAATTGACTCAGGCTCTTCTTTGTTGTCAGCAAACCTTTCACTGACAATGACACCAATGAATTCCTTATCTACTGATGCTACAGGTATAACCCGCATTATCGGGCCTTCTGTTTTAATGCAAGGTTTGTCCGATATTCCTGCTGTGGGAGAGACGGGCATACTTGAGATTGACCTTTTTAGTCCTTTAATTGGTCCTAACAACCTTCGATTTACTCCTGAGAAAATTTTATCGGCTTTCAACTCTGGCACTCCTAAGAGTATCCCTTGGTTTTTTCAGGATGATGCTCGGATTTCTTCAGCAACTCTTGAGTTAGTAGTAGATTCTTCATCTTTAGAAGAAACTTCAATTCCTGAACCTAGTTCTATATTTGGTCTAGGGGTATTAGGTGTGGCTTTGTTGGTTAAGCAAAAGCAAAGTGTTTGAGTCGGTTATCAGTTTAGGATTTACGCAAACAGGACTTATTTCTGTCATTACGAGCGACAGCGTTTGCGTAGCAGTCCGTCAGGATAGTAATCTCAAATCTTAGTTTTGCGCACCTCATGCGTAAGTCCTGTAGTTATCAGGTACACCTGGAAGCGTAGGTTTAGTAAAACGACAGTGTTAGGGAAGTTTATTCGCAGAATAAACCTAACAAAGCCTTATTAATGTTGGGTTTCGGAGTACCTCAACCCAATCTACTTTTACTGAATTTCTACTACTACAAATCATATTAAATACTCAATATTTTTCAGAAAGTTTTAATGCACGAGAACTAAACATTAATTAATTAATGTAGAGATATGTATAAATACTTAGCTTTTTACAAAAAGAAATATTGTATAGCAAAAAAAACCGGATTTTATTAATAATAATTAACATAATAATAGCAAAAATACGGGTAAATAATGCTAATCTAATAATTAGGTTAATTATCACAAGTAAAAATCAGGGAGCTACCTAAAGAAGTACCGAATTTTAGGTGAGATGATTTAGCATAGGCTAGTAGTTGAGTAATAAATTGTATTTGGTACTAAACAAATAATTAGGGTGACTCCTTAGAACTAGCGGCTCTGGATGGAGGGCTAAGGAGAATAACATGAATAATATAATAATATGGAGGGCTAAGGAGAATAACATGAATAATATAATAATGGGGACTCAGCTTTTAGATGAGTCTGAAATGTCTGCTTTGAATTTAGGATTATTAAGTTTAGAAGAAAGCTTGAAAGTAATTGCTACAGATGGCAGTTTATTACCAATATTTGAAGTAGCTTTTGGTAATCAATTTGAGCGAGAAAAAGCAGAAGATTTGTGAGGGAAGTGGGAAGTAGAAAATTTAGAATGGTTGCCCAAGATTGATATTCGCTCCGCAGCAGAGATTAATGGTGCGAATGGTGCTTTTGCAGGAGCTAATAATACTATTTATTGAGCGAAAGAAGATACAGAAATTTAGCGTTTAGTTGTTAAGTAATTATAAAAGTTTCACTTAATGGAAAAATATTTTCATCAATTGATAATGGATAATTACCTCTGGTTAAAACCGTTCGGGAATTGAATATAAGGAAATCTCCTAGCACTTTTTTTTTCATAGAGCGGGGAGGCTTTTAACCAAGGGATGTAATTATTAATAATTAATAATTAATAATTAATTATTCAGTAATTTATACCGTTTTGAAATGAAGCGGTATTATATTTCTCCATTTCAGGCTGTTTATTTCGTTAAAATCAAATCATAATTAAGGAGAATATCATGGATCAAATCGACACTACAGGCATCGATAATATTCAGGAATCCCTAGAAAACATAAAATTATTAACTGAAACAGTTAGTAAATTCGGTACTCTGGCAGAGCCATTAGCAATATTAGAGACAAGTTTGGGAAAGGTAATTGATTTAGGAAATCAAGTTCAAGAAAATATAATTAAGCCAATTGATGACTATTTTTCAGCAGAGCCAAATGACACAACAGAAGAACTAATTGACAGACTCAATAATCTAGTACCAAATATAGATAATGCTCAATTTGATTCAGGACTGAATTTATTAACCTTTGATTTAAGTTTGTCTCCCACCCAGACACAATCAATTAATCTAAATGGCGGTGATTTTCAGCTAGGATTTGATGGAGAAACTCAAATCGATCTAACAACTGGTTTAGATTTTAAGGCCACTGTCGGTTTAGACCTAAATAATCAACAAAATTCCTTTATTGATATTAATAAGTTATTAGGGACAGCTAGTGTTGATAATACGAATTCTCCCCTAAATGCAGATTTAGATGTTGGTTTTTTAGGGGCAAGTATTCAAGGGGGTACAGTTGATTTAGACGCATCAATTGAAGCGACCTTTAATGACCCTGGTGGCAACGGAAATAAGATTACACTCTCAGAATTAGAGATTGCAGAATCTGATTCAGAAAAACAAATTCAAAACCTGCAAGATTTAGTGAATTTGTCATCAACAGGTACAATTTTGGCAAATTTACCTGTGGAAGTAAAGTCTGGTGATGTTGTCTTGGGTTCTACTCCATCACAACCTGTAGACATTACTCTAGGAGATGGCACAACAAATTTCTTTGAAACGGCACCACAACTTCAGCTTCCCGGTGATAAACTCTGGACAGATTTTACAAATATTACGGCTAAAGATTTTATTGGTATTGTTCGACAACTAGGTTCCTGGTTAGATCAACTTCGTCAATCTGATATCTATGGAATTGAAATTCCTTTTATCGATAATAAAACTTTGGGAGATTTACTTGATATTGGAACAGGTTTGGAAAACAGTTTTGTTAGCAAGTTGATTGATAAAGAAAAGATTCAACTCGATCCTGACGATCCTAATTCTAAAAAAGTTGATCAAGAAATCCTTAAATTTGCATCAGTTCAAGAACTCACTACTCTTTTAGAAGAAATACTTCCAGGTACAAATATTAATGCTCAGTATGATAAGACGAGTGGTGAACTGACTTTTGATTTAACCCTTTCTCCCTTTGAAGGTTCCGAAGATGTCGAGTTGCCTTTAGATTTCGATCTTAATCTAGAACCTGTAGGTAATATTAGTAGTGAAGCGAATGTGACAGTAACACCTACGGGGACGCTCAATTTAACTTTTGGAATTGACTTAGATAAATTAACCCAAAATCTTACTGTCGATACAGAACTAAGTGACCTTAATAATGGCAATGGTATCTTTAATGCAGATGGTCAAAATGACATCGAAATTAAAGTACAAGATGGCAATTTTTTTCAAGTTAACTTGGACTCTGCTAATACAATTGGAGATGTAATTAATGCTATTAATACAGCTGCAGCAGGTCAGGTTATTGCCAAGATTGATCCTAACAAAAATCGCATCATTTTAGAAGATCAAACCAGTGGAGATAAAGAATTAACTGTCAAGTCAATTAATAGTTCAGGTGCGGCATTTGTCCTTGGAATTTTAGGAACAGACTCTTCAGATTCCACTGAAGAACCCCCGGTTCAAGATGGTATAATAGAAGGTCAACTAATAGATACACGCTCATTTGGCGAGTCTATTTTTATTGACAATACCTCACTAGAAGCAGGTGTTGATATTAATGGCAATTTTGAAGCTGCAGCTAATTTAGGTTTGTTAGAAATTGAGGTAAATGATGGTCAAGCTAATATTAATTCCTCCGTTAATCTAGCTTTAGGCGAAACAACTGGAGATAATCGTCTCACCATTGATGAACTATATAATGCCATTGATAATAATGTCAATCAAATTATCACAAATCAAGACATTGCTGGAACAGCTACTCTCAATTTAGAAAATATTACTCTTCCCAACAATTCACTAAATATACCCATCGGTGATGATGCAAGTATTACTGTTGAAATTGAGGATATTACTCAACCCATAGACCCACAGGTTACTGTAGAAGGATTTGAGAATATCTTTGATAATTTGAGTGAATTAGATTTCTCAACAGTTGTGGCTTACTTAACTGATGCAGTGGGTTTCTTAGGAAACTTAGCTGATGAAAATAACTTCCCACTTCTCAATGAAGAAATTCCTCTAATTAATCTGAGTATTAATGACGTACTAGATTATAGCGATCGCTTTGCCGACATCATAGACCAAGTTTCGGAAAATCCAACAAATACAATTGAAACCCTAGAATCTGTTATTCAAGAAGCATTAGGAGAAATTTCGGGTAATTCCGAAGTCGATTTATCTTTGATTGATGATGTTTTGCGGGTCGATCTACAATTAGAAGCTGATTTTGAGGATAATTTAGGATTAAATATTGACCTACAGGATTTAACAAAATCTGCCGGAATAGACCTTCCAGAAGCCATTACCAATTTAATTGGTGTTGGTGCTTCAGCACAACTAAACTTAAAAGCAAATGCAGGTTATCAAATTGCTTTGGGATTTGATTTAAGTCAAGATAATCCCCAACCATTTTTGTTTGAAGGAAAACCAGAAGAAGGCGGAACAGGTTTAATTTTAGAAGCAAAAGCATCTGCAGACAATCTAGATTTTACAGCCAATGTAGGACCATTGAATCTATCTGTGGAAAATGGAACTGCATCCATTGCCGATCCTGATGGCAATCCAATTACCTTTACTGTTAATCTGAAAAATAGTGACGATGGACGACTATATTTAGGTACAGAAACCATTGACTTTGAGGCTGACCTGGGACAAGCAACTGCCAAAGCAAATCTACCGATCGATTTATCCCTGTCTACAACTACTGACCCCCTAGAAATTGTCATAGACGATCTTGAAGGGTTACTACTAGGAACGTCTACTCTCACTACAGACAACTTCACGTTGCCAGACTTTAGTAACCTGTTGGAATTACCTGATTTTAGTATATCCAATCTGCTGAAAAATCCAGATACATTAATCAATGGAATAGATTCCTTATTAGCCACCCTACAAGATGGACTCAATGGTGAAATCTTAGGGGTTTCTTTACCCATTGTCGGTGATGCGTTAGCTGAAACAGAAGCAAGTCAGTTTATCGAGGATTTCCGTGAAGATGTTCTTGAAGAATTGAGGCGTCAGATCAATAATGCAGGTGATAATGTTATTGAAGTTGTCCAAAAAGCATTATTTGATGTATTTGGAGCGAGTGGTTTAGGGTTATTACAAGACGGAGATGGTCAATCTGGAATTACCCTTGAAGATATTCTCGTCATAGAAACTGACGATGATATTCAGTTTGATATGAATCTAGGTCAAAATACTAATTTTGAAATTCCCGCCGGATTTGATATTGGCATTCCTGCATTAAATCTTGATGTGGATGCCAATGTGGATGTGGATCTAGATTGGAATTTAGACTTTGGTTTTGGTATCAATGAAGACCAGGGTTTCTATTTTAATACCTCAGATGAAGACGAACTAGAAGTTACCCTAAAAGCTGGTTTAAAATCTGATACTGAAGGTCAACCTGCTACAGCAACAGGAAAACTAGCCTTTTTGCAAGTTGATGTTACAGATCAGGAGAGTCAATTGGGTGGTAAATTCACCATTGATATCCAAGACCCTAACTCAGATAATCAATTAACTTTAAATGAGTTAGTCTCTGGGGGTTCTCTCAGCAATTTGTTTGACACCGACCTTAAAGGTCTGGATGGTCAAGAAAATCCCGGTGCCAATGTTGATTTAGATTTAAAAGTCAGTTTTGAGGGCGATGCTAATTTTCCACAACTTGAGAGTAATTTCAAACTTGACTGGGAATTCGCTCCTGAAGGCAGTCAAAGTTTAGCAAATAGCGTTCAGAATAGTTCTCCTGATGTTGGCTTTTATGACATCCAACTTGATATGGGTAGTTTCCTGAATGACTTTGCAACACCTATTCTAGGAAAAATCCAAGAGGTTACCGACCCTCTTGAACCCGTTATCAACTTTATAGATGCTCCCATTCCCCTAATTTCTGAGTTTGCTGGCGATGTTGATTTACTCGATCTAGCAAAATTTTCAGGGTATGTCGATCCAAAAGTCATTGACACTGCAAGAAATTTTATCGGTGCAGTTAATAGGATTAATGAATTATTAGACGCAGAAGATTCGGGAAAAGTTTCATTTGGTGACTTTGTTTTAACTGGAGATGATTCCCAACTGGATGATTTAGATTTAAGTGACCCCAATGCTGCCTTACCAAATCTTCAAGATTTGCAACTTGACCTTCCAGCACCAACATTTACCGCAGGTACACCAGAATTTGTCACTAAAGCAGAACAACAACCCGGTGGTGGATTAGAATTTCCGATCCTGGAAGACCCAGCCTCCGTTTTTGGTCTTTTCCTCGGACAAGATGCTGATTTATTTACCTACGATATGCCAACCTTTGACTTTACTTTTGGTTATAGTCAACCCTTCCGAGTTTTAGGTGTGATTAAGTTTACTATAGGAGGTAGTTTAGGCGCAAAGTTGGATTACGATTTCGGTTATGACACTTTTGGACTGCGCAAGTTTGCTGAGGGAGGCAGTTTTGCCAATGTATTTGATGGATTTTTCCTTGATGATTTAGATAAAGATGGAGTTGATAAACCAGAAACTGTTCTCACAGCACGTTTATTTGCTGAAGGTGGACTTGATGCTTTCATACTAGGAGGCGGTGTAGGTGGAGGACTCACTGGAACTGTAAATTTAGATTTGAATGATGTAAACGATGACGGTAAAGTTCGAGCTACTGAGATTGCTCAACTATTCGAGTGTGCTGAACACCAGGGTAATCAATTAGGAAAACTTGCTTACTTATTTGAGATTGAAGGAGATATCACCCTAGATTTCTATGCGTTTGTTGAGACTTTCTTCTCACGCAAAACATTTGAAATTGCAGAGTTTGAACTCTTCGAGTTTGAGTTATCACACCCAGATTGCTTTCCTATCCTCGCTGAAGATCTGGGAGGCGGAGTTTTACGTCTCAATATGGGAGATGCAGCACCCGATCGCCTATTTAGGGATACTACTGATGGTAGTGAAAGTTTCATCGTTAGTAGTCAGCAAGGAAACGAAGTAACTGTAGATGCAAATTTACCCAGCTTTGATAATGCAACTGGTGATTATGAAACAGCAACAAATCTCAGTAAAATCTTGGCCAATGGTGCAAAAGAAAATGATTCAGTTACTATCAATGTTGATGTAAATGCAGAACTTTCTGGCGGTGATGGTAACGATGTTCTGACTGGAGGTGGCGGTCAAGATACCATAAATGGAAATTCAGGAAACGACACTCTCCAAGGAAACGGCAATTCGGATGTGATTTCTGGAGATGCAGGAAACGACGATATTAACGGTGGAGCAGGAGAGGACATAGTTGATGGTGGTCTAGGAAACGATATTGTTGCTGGAGGTACTGACAACGATACAGTATCTGGTGGAGAGGGAGACGATCAACTATTGGGAGAAGCAGGAGACGACTTCTTTGAAACAGAAGCAGGTAATGATAACATTGATGGCGGTGATGATACTGACTTAATAGATTATCAGGAGGCAACACAAGCTGTAGTTGTAAATCTTGACGACAGCAAAGATTATCAAAATTCAGGTGGTATTGGTGATTTAGAGGATAGCTTTCAGATTGATGCTGCTACGGCAAAAGATGGTTTGGGAGGTGAAGACCAGATTTTCAATGTTGAAAATGTCATCGGTTCAGAATTTGATGATGTGATTATTGGCAACGCTAGTGATAACGAAATTACTGCACTGAATGGAAACGACCTCGTTATTGGTAACGCTGGGAACGATACAGTTGATGGCGGAAACGGTGGAAATGTTGTTAGCTATCGTCGAGATCCGAGTTCAGTTAATGTTAGCCTTGAAGTCGGGGAAGCTACAGATGGTTGGGGAGATACAGATGCACTTTCCAACATTGAAAACGTCGTTGGTTCAGAATTTGACGACGAAATTACTGGCAATGTAGAAAAAAATATTATTACTGCTGGTGGTGGAGACGATACAGTTAATGGTCGAGAAGGCAACGACGAATTGTTTGGTGAAGCTGATAACGACCTCCTAAAAGGAGAACAAGGTAACGACTTCATCGACGGTGGAGGCGACAACGATACAGTCATTTACGACAACTCACCAAATGGAGTAGTAGTCAATATCGACGAACAACAAGACTACCAAAACCCAGGCGGATATCAACACACAACCATTGTTACCGAAAAATCCATCCCTACCGACACCGAACCAGACTTTACCATTGAAGAAGGCACTGCCCAAGACGGTTTTGACACAGAAGATATTCTCACCAACCTAGAAAATATCATCGGTTCAGAATTCAATGACGTTCTCATCGGCAACGAAAAAGACAACAGCATTGAAGGTCTTGCAGGCAACGACATAATGGTAGGTAACGCTGGAGACGACACCTTAGACGGAGGCAACGACAACGACACCGCCTCCTATCGCCGAGACCCAGACAAAGTCAACGTCAACCTCGAACAAAACCAAGCCAACGACGGCTTCGGCAACACAGACCAAATCTTAAACACAGAAAATGTCATCGGTTCCGACTTCGATGACACCATCACAGGCGACGAAGTAGACAACATCATCCACAGCGGAACAGGAAACGACATCGTAGAAGCACGCGACGGAGAAGACATCATCTTCGGCGAAGACGGAACAGACGACATCAAAGGCGAAGACGGCAACGACTTCATCGTCGGAGGCAAAGACCCAGACAAACTAGACGGAGGCAACGACAACGACACCGCCTCCTACTTCACCTCCGAAAAACGAGTCCACGTCAGCCTCTATGACGGCAAAGGTTGGGCAGGAGACGCCAAAAAAGACACCCTCACCAACATCGAAAACCTCGAAGGTTCAGAATACGAAGACCTACTCATCGGCGACGCACAAAACAACATTCTCAGCGGTCTCGGAGGAGACGACCTACTCAAAGCCAAAAGGGGGAACGACCTCATAGACGGAGGAGAAGGAAACGACCGCCTCTACGGTCAAGACGGCAACGACACCCTAGAAGGTCAAGCAGGTAACGACCTCCTCAAAGGCGGCCAAGACCACGACCAACTAGACGGAGGAGAAGGCAACGACAACCTCCACGGTCAAACAGGTAAAGACACCCTAGAAGGAGGAGCAGGCAACGACAACCTCAAAGGAGGAGCAGGCGACGACCAACTAGACGGCGAAGCAGGTAACGACAACCTTTCTGGAGAAATAGGCGACGACAACCTCAAAGGAGGAGAAGGTAACGACCAACTAGACGGAGGAGACGGAGACGACAACCTCTCTGGAGAAGCAGGGGACGACCAACTCTACGGTTGGGGAGGCCAAGACAGTCTTGATGGAGGAACAGATGACGACCTCCTAGAAGGACGATCGGGCAACGACCAACTAGAAGGAGGAGAAGGCAACGACCGCATCTATGGCAACCAAGGCAACGACTACCTTTCTGGAGGAGACGGCAACGACCTACTCAAAGGTGGTTTTGACAAAGATACCCTAGAAGGTGGATCAGGAAACGACGAACTATTCGGCCAAATAGACAAAGACCTGCTCAAAGGAGGAGAAGGCAACGACAACCTCTGGGGAGGAGGCAACAGCGATCGCATTTATGGAGAAGAAGGAAACGACTATCTCAATGGTGAAGTAGGAAACGACACACTTGAAGGAAATGAAGGGAATGACCGCCTCTATGGAGAAGATGGAGACGACGAATTAAAAGGAAACACAGGTCGCGACTACCTAGACGGAGGAGCAGGAAACGACGAACTTCAAGGTAACGAAGACAATGACCGCATTTACGGTCGCGAAGGAGACGACATCCTAGAAGGAGGAACAGGTCAAGACATACTAGATGGTGGAGCAGACGACGACTTCATGTATGGAGAAGAAGGAAGCGATCGCCTCAGTGGAGACAGTGGAGATGACTACCTAGATGGAGGAGAAGGGAGCGATAGACTCAAAGGAGAAACAGGAGACGACCATCTATTAGGTCAGTCTGGTCGAGACTACCTAGACGGAGGAAAAGGAGAAGACATACTGGAAGGAGGAGAAGAAGCAGACTTATTATTAGGCAAAGAAGGAGATGACTACTTAGAAGGTGGTGATGGTGATGATGAATTAGACGGTGGAGCAGACGAAGACCAACTTTACGGTCAAGAAGGTAACGATACTCAGACAGGAGGTAAAGGTAACGACTATCTTGAAGGTGGTGAAGGCGATGACGAATTAGCTGGAGGTGAAGGTAACGACCAACTATATGGTCAAGAAGGCAAAGACAAACTTTCTGGAGAAGACGGTAACGATAACCTTTATGGAGGGGATGACGATGACCAACTAGACGGAGGTAAAGGTAACGACTTACTTTCTGGCGAGGAAGGTAATGATACTCTTGATAGTGGAGATGGTGATGACAACCTCGAAGGTGGTGATGGTGATGACGAACTTACAGCAGGAAAAGGGGAAGACCAACTTTATGGTGAAGGAGGTAATGATACTTTAGATGCAGGAGTTGGTCACGACTATATTGAAGGTGGGGAAGGTGATGATGAAATTACAGCAGGAAAAGGTGAAGACCAAGCTTACGGAGGTACAGGAAACGATAATATTAATGGTAATGAAGGCAACGACTTACTTGATGGAGAAGAAGGTGATGATGTAATTGAAGGAGAAGATGGAGATGACTATATTATTGGAGGGGAAGGTGATGATGAATTAAATGCTGGGGAAGGCAATGATTTGTTAGAAGGTGGTGAGGGTAACGACTCCTTACATGGAAATGAGGGTGATAATATTCTTGATGGTGGGAAAGGTGATGATGAGTTATATGCTGGCAGTGGTAGTGATACATTTGTATTGCAGCAAGGAGGAGGTTTTGATTCGGTTTATAATTTCCAAGTGGATGATGATTTCTTTGAGTTAATAGATTTGACTTTTGAGGAGTTGGAAATAAGTGAGGAAACGGAGTCGAATGATAATGCTGTAATTAGTGTTTTGGATAGTGGGGAACAACTTGCTTTTGTGGAGGGTGTGAAGGCGGATGAGTTGACTGGTTTTCATTTCTTCCCCTTTGGTGGTGATGAGGTAGAGGAGGAAACTGATGAAGAGGAAACAGAAATTGCTGTAGATGCTGAAACTGATCAAACTGTGGTAGAGTCGGAGGATATTACTTCTGATTCTGAGTCTCAGGAAAATGATGAGTCTGATGAAAATGTGCTAGAAGAGGAAGATGTTACTTCTGAGTCTGAGGAAACTGATGAAACTGTGACAGAAGAGGAAGATGTTACTTCTGAGTCTGAGGAAACTGAGGAAACTGTGACAGAAGAGGAAGATATTACTTCTGAGTCTGAGTCTGAGGAAACTGATGAGTTGGATGAAAATGTGGTAGAAGAGAATATTGCTTCTGATGCTGAGTCTCCAGAAACTGATGAAACAGTAGTAGAAGAGGAAGATATTACTTCTGATTCTGAGTCTCCAGAAACTGATGAAACTGTGGTAGAAGAGGAAGATATTACTTCTGAAGAGGAAACTGATGATTCAGATAATTCTATTACAGAAGAGGAAGATGTTACTTCCGAATCTCCAGAAACTGATAATGAAACTGTCGCAGAGTCCGAAGATATTACTTCTGATGCTGAATCTCCAGAAACTGATGAGTCGGATAATTCTGTAGCAGAATTAGAAGCGATCGCTTCCAACTCACCCAAGGATAAAGAAACTGATATTATAACTGGTGAAGAGGTATCCACAGAAACAGAAGATGAACTACTTAATGGTGTGTCGGAGTTATCCTTGGACAATACAGATGAGTTTCTACTTGCTGGAGATGGAGATAATTTAGCTTCTATCCCTGAAATTGAAGTTAAAGAGTTAACTACATCTGATAATAATATTGAGGATAATATCACAACAGGTTCAAGCACCATTGAAACTGCTGATAATGATAGTCAAGATCCAGTTTTAGCAGCCATAGATACGAATGAGGCACTGATTTAATTGATATCCTCTGAAAGTAAGGTGGGCAAATCTTTGCCCGCTCTACTAGACTGACACGCCTGAAATGTTGCAACAGTAGGGGCGGGTTCCAGTTGAAAGTTCAATGCTTAACCTAAGATGAGATGAACCCGCCCTAATACACAAAATTACCTGTGTTATATCATGTCCGGATAATTAGTGATAAAAAAACTTTCTCCTCTTCCCTCCTGACTCCTGACTCCTCCTTCGTTATTTATAACTATTCAAGCAGACATGATATTAGTCCACTACAAAAAAATAGGGTGTGTGTAAGTCCTGAACTTCTTAGATTGAAACTCTCTTTTGAGTCAAAGAAACATCACCTAGAAACACTTTTTTTACTGAATTGGGTGAAAACTGTTAAAAAAATTAACTCAAGATTCCAAGCTTTCCACTGGCGCAGGTTCCCAAACCTCACCATATTTTTCCTTCAAATCTTGCCAAGATTCCACCTGCCCAGGTTCATACTCTCCCGGTTTTCCCCACTGCAAAAATGCACTCAAACTAACTTCACCTTTACTATCTAAAAAACGAATCGCATAAGTAGTAAAATTTCCCCGTTTTGCTTCCCCAGTTTCAAACTTTACTTGTTTAATCAGATCCATATTCAGATGAAACTCAAAAAGATCGGCGTGCATATTAGCATATTTACCTTTGGGAAGTTCAGCATAAAATAACTTTTGAATTTTACCCCTAACTTCCAATACTGCAGCACTACTTGTCACAATTAAACGTAAAGTTCCAAGTTGTTCACAAGCTTCTAAAAAATCTTTCAGGTTAGTAGTCATAGATAAATATTTATTTTGATTATTTATTTTTCGGCGTTGTTGATTTTAGGTATGAAATTCCTAAATTTATAATAGACTTCTTGCAGAAGTCAGGGAATAGGGAATAGGGAATAGGGAATAGGGGGAATGAAATTGTTGATTTTATATCTTGAATTGATTTAATTAAAACTTTTGCAAGAGGTCTAATGTGTAAATCATACCAAATCGGGTTATCAAAACTACCCTTTTCAAATCCCTCTCTAAATAATCTCCCCATCCCCCCATCTCCCCATCTCCCCATCCCCCTATTTCCCCATCTCCCTAAAACGCCTATTTTTCATAGTCTTCATAAGCAGCAACTATTCTCTGTACTAAAGGATGTCGTACCACATCCGCTTGAGATAGTTCACAAATAGCAATACCTTCAACATTCCGTAGAATCTTCATAGCAACAGATAATCCTGATTTTTGACTTAGGGGTAAATCTGTTTGAGTAATGTCTCCTGTCACTACCATTTTTGAACGGAAACCTAAGCGAGTTAATACCATTTTCATCTGAGCAGGAGTGGTATTTTGAGCTTCATCAAGAATCACAAAAGAATTATTCAAAGTCCTACCTCTCATATAAGCTAAAGGTGCAACTTCAATAACTCCCTTTTCCATCAAAGTATTCACTTTTTCTGGTTCAATTAATTCATAAAGAGCATCATATAAAGGTCGCAAATAGGGGTTGATTTTCTGTTGCAAATCTCCTGGTAAAAATCCTAATTTTTCTCCTGCTTCGACAGCAGGTCTAGTTAAAATAAGGCGTTCATATTGGTTGTCTAAAAGCGCTTTTACTGCTAGAATTGCTGCCAAAAATGTTTTACCAGTCCCCGCTGGTCCAACACAAAAAGTCATATCCTTAATACGAATGGCCTGCACATATTTTCTTTGGCGAAAAGTTTTGGCCCTAATTTCTAGTCCACGGCGGGTTTTGGCCAGAACGTCTTGCTGAAGTTGTTCCAAGTCATCCTGACGGTTTGTCTCAATAGCATGGCGAGCAGTGAGAATTTCTACCCCAGTGATAGTTTTGCCATTCTTCCAGAGGCTTTCTAGGGAATATACAATTTTCTGGCATCGCTCAATTTGAGTTGCAGTGCCAGTTATGAGTAATTCTTGTCCCCGTAGTACGATATTTGCCCCTGTGTGTTTTGCCAGTAGTTTTATATTTTCTTCCTGATAGCCAGAAAGAGCGATCGCGCTATCAATACTAGGCAATTCTATTTTTAGTGCCTCTGTCATGCCAACATATTTCTTTGTCTCATCCTCATTCTAGAATTGTTGAAATTAGCTATTCTACTAGCGGGTCTAGCTTTCTGAGTGTGGTTAAGTTTGAGAAAATAAAGACTTCTCGCCCAACCCCTCTACTTGTAGGAGAGGGAAGAAACTCTCCCAACGCTAGCAGGGAAGGGGGTCAGGGAGTTAGGTTTTACCCATAATTTTAACTTAGACACGCTACTACAGCCAGTCATGGTCAAACTGACCAAAAAAGTAAGGTTTCAAGCATATCCTTTTAAAGGTATCCATTACCCACATCTTTCTTAACATAAAACTTGACAAAAGAGAGAAGTTATGTATTTGCCATTAAATGGATATTTCGGGAGAGTCAACGTATTTAAAACGTATTTAATTAGATTTAATTAGAGGCTTGGATGTAATGCGTGCTCTCTTTCTCCCCCCATACCCCGATCTCCCTATCAGAAAAGGGTTTCAAGTATGGGTAAAGCATAGCTTTTAAAGGGGTAAAAAAATAAACTGCAGTATTTCAAGGCTCTAGCTTCAGCGGTCGGTACTTTTAAGGAAGTTACGACCCAGGAAGCTGACTGATAACTCAAATGCCCCCACTATTCCTGATAGAGGTTAGTGGTGGCATTAGTGATGATTTTTATGTCATTCCATGTCCATTTCTTTTGTATCTAATTGGACTTGGAGTTGTACCACGATGACGAGATAGTCTGTGTCTGTTTTCCGGTAGGCGACTACTTGGTATTATCCTTCTATTGTATACTCCTTCTTCTCGATTACTTGGATAGTCAGAATGATAAGAGCGTTGTATATCTGACTGGTCTTCGTATATTTCCAAATGTACAGATTGACCTGCTGCTTGAGCTACTGCTGCTAATACAGTACGAATCGCTTGGATATTACGTCCTCCACGACCATAGACTCGCCCTTTTTCCGGTTCATCAAAAGCCAGACGAATCCAAGCTTTTGGTTGCCGGGGGTTAACTTCACAGTCCACTCGTAAAGATTCTGGTGACTCTAGAAATGGTTCAATTAAAGACCTAACTATTTCAGAATAATCAGGATTCACTGACTGGTGGTTGTTCCTCAGACTCGCTAATGGTTGCTGTTGCAGTTGACTCACTGTCAATGGTTTCGTTGGTTTCGGTATTGGCAGTTGCTTGGCTCGGTTCAGTATTGGTAATGGCTTCGGTCGGTTCTGCATTGGAAACTGATACATTTGCTTGGGTGTTAACTCCGATTCTGGATGATTCAAGGACATTGGCTTTTTTCAATATGTCACGCACTGTATCTGTTGGTTGAGCACCTTGTTCAAGGCGTCTTGTAATTGCTGGTACATCTAATCTTGTTTCATCTGTTCTAGGATTATAAAATCCGAGTTCTTCTAATGGACGGCCATCACGACGAGAATTGCTATTCATTGCTACTATCCGGTAGCTAGTCTCCCGTTTTTTTCCATATCGCTTTAATCGCAGTTTGATCATTTCGAGTGATTATACTCCTGTTTAAAATTATAAGCTATTATTTCATCTTGATACTCCCCACTCTGAAGTACGGGGATTCTTAAGCAATCTAAAAGTGGACCCTTAAAGGCATTATCAAGCTGCCTCTACTAACTCCATTTAAGAGAAAATCTTCAAGTTGTTGATACTTTTCTGAGAATATTACCTGCACCATTAACGTCGGCATTAACTAATAAACCGTTTTTGGTTTGATATAGTAAGACTCTTCTGTTTCCACAAACTCTATTCCTTTTAGTTCGCACAACATATCCTTGATACCTTCTTTAAGTTTAGCAGTGGGGATTTGTACAAACTTTTGGTTGTTTTTTGCTCCAATATTTATACCATCTTTTTGCCCCTTATTCCATCCAAAAATAATCCTGCCAATTCTATATTTTAGACAATGATTAACTACTAATTTTGCTGTTTTATTCACTGCATCTCTCATTTGGCGATTGCGTTTTTCTGTGATGTTAGCTAACTTTTTTGACCAAAATCCTTGAGGGTTGTTCTCCTTAATTTTTGCCACCTGTTTGTTGTACCAACCCACCCCTATCCCCTCCCGGGAGGGGAACTAAAGGGGTGGGTGTCTGCCAATGATTATAAAACTCGTTCCTACATTGCTAAGACAAGCTAACCAATTATTAACGCCATTATCTATAACCAAGAACTTTATCTTTTTCCATAGCCTGGTTTAGCTCGATTTCTAGTTTATACACCCACTCAACATAAAAATAATTATTACAAGGTCTAATCCTGATTTTTCTAATTTTTTTAAAGTCAATATTTTTGGGGAAATTCAACAAAAAACTATCAACTTTAAAAGCAGCTTTTACTTTTTTGCCCAAAGGTACTCTGACTTTATTTTGTTTCAATCTTATAGCTTGTTTAGGATAAGTTATAACTCCTAATCCTGCTTTTTTTCCATATCTCGGAAGTTGAGGTTTGTTTGACAACTCTCCTCCTAAATACTGATGAAAAAGCTGTCTGTAGGACTGAAAATATTCTGCCACTGTTCTGATAGTTTGTTGTGCTGCTTGAGAATGAATAAATTTATAATTAAAATTTGACTTTAATTGTTTCTCTAAATCATATTTACCTGTGATATAGCTTAATTTAAAGTACCATTGACGTGCCAAATAAATCCCACAATTAATAAGTTTATTGGGTGTAGTACACAAATACTCCAAAAAGGGAAGAAGTTGAGGATTTTTGATTAAATCTTGTTGACATCCATACAATTTACTTCACCTCCTTTTTTTGATAATAGAATAGTAAAGGATATTATATCATACTAAGTCTATTATCTGCCACTTGAAAATATAAAAAAGCCACCCTAGAAGAGCATTGCTCTAAACCCATTTTTTTGGTAATCTAGGCAACATTTCGATATTTATTGTCAAATCTACAGTTTTTTACTAAGTATTTTTGACTGTTGTAGTCCCTTCTTTTAAAGCTGCCCGAAGCCCTTTTTCTTTTTCTGCTTCTTTTTCTTTTTACCACTACCCATACCTTGCTGGTTACGCCAACCAGGAGGTGTTTTACCTCCTGGCATACCAGGCATCCCCATCCCTGGCATACCAGGCATCCCCATCCCTGGCATTCCGCCTTGGCCCATTTGCTGCATCAGCGATCGCATTCTTTGGAAGTCACTTACCAGTTTACTAACATCTTTCTCAGCATAACCTGAACCACCAGCAATACGTCGTCGTCGGGAAGGAGATTTTGCTAAAAGTTCTGGATTTCGGCGCTCTTGGCGTGTCATTGAATTAATCATAGATTCACACCGTTTTAGCTGAGTTTCTCCCTGCTGCAACTGATCGTCACTTATTTTATTCATTCCTGGAATTAATTTCATAATTCCTCCCAGGGAACCCATATTTTTCATCAGTCGCGTTTGCTTCAGGAAGTCAGTAAAGTCAAACTTAGCTGAGAGGATTTTCTCTTGCATTTTTTCAGCATCAGCTATGTCAAACTCTTCCTGAGCCTTTTCTACCAGGGTCAGTACATCTCCCATCCCCAGAATCCGAGAAGCCATTCTTTCTGGATAGAAAGGTTGCAGAGCTTCTACTTTTTCTCCTACCCCTACAAATTTTATCGGTTGACCAGAAATTCGACGGACTGATAAAGCTGCCCCACCTCTTGTATCCCCGTCCATTTTAGTTAGGATTGCCCCTGTTATCCCAATTTGATCGTTGAAGGTACGGGTCAATGTTGCCGCTTCTTGACCTGTCATTGCGTCTACTACTAGCAAGGTCTCTTGGGGCTTAACTGCTGCTTTAATTCTGGCAAGTTCTGCCATCATATTTTGGTCTATCTGTAGCCGACCTGCTGTATCTATAATTACTGTATCTATACCATCTGCTTTGGCCTTCTCTACTCCTTTTTGAGCAATTTCTACAGGGTCTATATCTGTACCTAATTCAAATACGGATACATCTATCTGTTTGCCTAGAGTAACTAACTGGTCAATAGCAGCTGGTCTATATATATCAGTAGCTACTAGCAAAGCACTCCGGTTCTGCTTCCGTAAATGTAGGGCCAACTTAGCTGAGGCTGTGGTTTTCCCTGTTCCCTGTAAACCTGCCATCAGGACAATAGTTGGCGGTTGGTCAGCTTTTACTAAGGGAGTGTTGGTTTCTCCCATTACCTGTGCTAGCTCATCATGGACTATTTTGATGAACTGTTGGTCTGGTCTTACTCCTGTTAATACATTTGCTCCTTTTGCCTTGGTGCTGACCTCGGCTATAAAGTCTTTCACAACTTGTAAGTTAACATCTGCCTCTAATAGGGCACGACGTACTTCTCGCAGGGCTTCTTGTATATTTGAGTCTGTAATTTTGTCTTGACCCCTTAGTTTTTTCCAGGCAACTTCTAAGCGGTCAGCAAGGGCATCAAACATAAAGCAATTTCAGCTAGCTAGTAGTAGTTTTTCATTATATATCATTTGACAACTTTTTGTATTTTTTTTCTGATTTTTTTTAGTGTTTATCTTTGATTTGGTAGTTGCCAGCTTTGTTCTCTCAATTAACTGCTTTTTATCTTTATCTTTTATGTGTTGCTCATCCCAAACTTTAACAATATCTAATTTTATTCCTGCCTTTCTCTCGTTTCCACAGGGTTAATATCTATCCATAATATTTTATGCTCAAACACTTAGACAATTTATATTTTAGGGTTTTTGCTGTCAATAAAGTTTTCTCTATATTACATATTATATAAATAATTAAGTATTTTAGGAGGTCTTTTCATCCTCAAGTTTGCAGTTCAAATTTTTATCACATATTTTGAGTAAAAAACAACTCTAAGTTGAGATTTTTTTTTGAGCAAGCTATAAACTCGTTTACCTTTGATAAAATTTATAGTGTTAGCAATAATTTTCTAATCTATTTTTTTTCCTACATAAATCGTAATTTTTTTAACTTCAATTCACTCAGAAATTGAGCAAAATCCTTGATTATACTGGTATAGTCGATAGCCTTATAGTCGATGATAGTTAATGAGGGACTGCTTCTCTTGCCTCTGATTTAAGTTGGAGCTTGAGAGTTTAGCTTACTCACCTCTTCATGAATCTAGATTATTAGACCTCTCCGGAAAAGAGGGAACAGGGAACAGGGAACAGGGAGAAGTAATTGATAATTTCTGGATAAGAATTGATTTGATTTTTGATTTTCACGCCTATGTCTATTTGGTACTGTTTATTAATGGATAATTACCTCTCCCTAAAACGGATTGGATTTACGCGGAGCGTGAAAATTTTTTCTGATCAAGGGGAGATTGGAGGTCAGCGAGGAGACATCGCCGTCCCATCCTAGGTCATGCTCCGCAAACAACCGCTTGTTTCTCCTTTAAAGGAGAGGCTTTTTACTTTAATTATTCGGTAAACAAGTAGTAATTTTTCTAATATGTCTCCTGATAATGGAAGGGATATACCGATCAATATTATTACTTCTACTAGAATATCTTCTATCTTAACACAAGCAAAACAATTTGTAAATATAGGTATACCAATTTAATAAAATAATTTTATACCAATTTCATAAAACATTGCTAAAGTGACAGAACACCAGAGTTACGAACAGCTTAAATGGGAGCGGAAAAAGATAATTATTTGACATCCTCCCCAGCTGTCAGGCGCGGAGATTCCTACGGAGCGTGAGCTTCTTGGGTGAGTTGACGTTTCACAGACTGCTGCTACCTTGAGGGTAGTCTTAAACTTGCCTCCAAGTCCGTTTTTTGTCTCGGACTGCCCGCCCGCGACTAATATATTTATTGCTGAATTTTAATCAATTAAAACATATTTATTGAAACACCAATTAACTAAAAATTCGCCTTATAAGGGCGAGGCCTCTTGCAGAGCCGCTCCGAAGTACGCTATCCCATCCTAGGTCATGCTCCGCAAACGACCGCTTGTTTCTCCTTGCTCATGAGAGGCTTTATACCTGAATTTTTCGGTAAGAAGGCGCAAAAAGACCTCAGTATGTAACGAAAAGTAAAGTTTCTCAAAAACCTTTTCCCTTCAGGATAGCTGCCCTCTGTACGTCGCCAATAGGCCGTCAATCCCACGGTTTCCCAACCTCTACCTGGCTTTTGATAACGATAATTTTTAACGCCGACCTACTTAGGCCAAATTATTTATATATTTACTACTCAGATATATTTTCTGTTTTGGAAATCAGTGTAATCCATATTCTATATTCACAGATATTTTCTGAAGCTACTATCAATCACTGTCTCAGGACAATAGTAAACTAGCTAAATAACAAGAGTTACTATTAGAAAATTCAGGATTTTTTCGCTATAGTTTAAACGGTAAATTCAGATCATGTTCCGTTAATTAGTAATAAAAATCTAGCAGTTATAAGTGATTTTTAAAACTGCAAAATATACATAATAAATATGAATTTATTACCCTTCTTATCCATTGCCAGTCAAGCTATTCCCTAATTTCCATATATTTTATATACACAAACAATAGGGATTGCTATACATAATTAAGAATATATTAGGAGATAATTTCTATGCTGTAGCTCTAGATCAATAATTTCTCTGAGTTTGATTTATCTTTTACTAGCTCACTCTTCTTTATTTATAATTCCTAGGCTCAAAATTTTGTTGTGTAATAGAACTAACAATTTTTGACACCAGAGATTTTTTATGGTAGATTAATTTATCATCACCAATACTATTAAACCTAAAAATATTAATATCACACCACAAAATGAAACTAGAATCACATCAGTTTATTCGCTATTTTGAACCTGAGCAAGCTGCACAAATTTCTCAGATTGCTATTATTAAAAAATTTAGTCCGCAAGAGATTATTTTTGAAGAAGGTGATGATTCAGATTCTTTATTCTTAGTTCTAGAGGGTGAAGTTAAAGTTACTAAAAAGAGCGGTGAAGGTAATAATTATGTTGTGATTACATCGGTTGAATCAAATGGTTATTTTGGGGAATTGGGGATTATAGATCAACAACCAAGGAGCGGCAGGGTAGTTGCATCTAAGGAAACAATTGTAGCTAAAATTTCTTATGACTCTATAATAGATATATTAGCTAATACAAAAGGTGATGTTGTTTTAAAAATATTAAGTATTTTATCTCAAAGACTGCGGAGTGTGACGACTGAATATGTCAATCAATTAGCTTATAAAGAAAAAATGACTTTGATTGGAGAGATGCTCAACACTATTATTCACGATTTTAGAAGCCCTTTTACTGGTATTCAATTATCAAGTTCAATGTTAAAAGAACTCCATCCAGATCCAGAAAGTCAAGAGTGGTGTGATTTAATTTCTATGCAAGTTCAGAGAATGTTAAATATGGCGGAAGAAGTGCTGGCTTTTTCTCAGGGAAATACGACATTACATTGTAAGCCAATTGATATAGCCAACCTATTACAAAATTTTGCTAAATTAAATCAGGTTTATGTTGACTCTGCTTTTGTAGAATTGATAGTTTCTGTTGAAGAGGGTTTGATCATAAATGCTGATGAAAACAAAATAAACCGCGCCCTACAAAATTTATTAGCTAATGCTTTAGAAGCTATCAATCAATATGAAGGCAAGATAGAAATTAAAGCTAAGAGAAAAGAACGATGGGTTGAAATTATATTTTCGGATAATGGAGCTGGTATTCCTAAAGAAATTCAGAATAATTTATTTGAAGCTTTTGTAAGTTATGGAAAACAGGGTGGTATAGGGTTAGGAACTGCTATTGTTAAAACAATTGTTGATGCTCACGGTGGAGAGATTTTTTTTGAATCAATTCTAGGCAAAGGCACAACTTTTTACCTTCATTTTCCCCTAGCTACAACGATAATTAATAATTAATAATTAATAATTAATAATGGATAAGAGACTGTTTGTAAAAGGAATATTAAATCCAGGGTTAGGGTTGGTTTCGGCTGTCGCTAACATGAAAAGACGACAATAATGATGAATCGTAACTAAAATTTAACTTTCCGTACCCCACCCACCGAAAATTAAGCGCTCTGGCCGTCTTAATCTTTAGTTGTGCATTCACTCTCTAATGGATAATTGATAATTAATAATTGACATAGCAATCCTATTTTATTGGTGTCAAAAATCTTGCCACTTTTTGGTATGGAGGTTTGCCACCAATGCTTAATGGGTAATTGATAATGCAAGTACACAAAATTAATTACACATCTAAACAAGCTTAATTTTTTCCCTGCTAAAGATTCCATATAATTAGAATAGGTAAATAATTTTGTTTAGGTACTTAATTGATAATTGAGATGCTAACAGCTAATAGCTGATCCTGAATGCTGAATGCTTATTTGTGAAGAAATAAACATTAATATTTATTGCTAAATCTTGAATTTTAACTTGGGATTTAAAATAAGGTGACTGACGATTTTGACGATAATTTTACATTTCCATCTGCTGATATTGAAACTAATGCTACAGACACAGAAAATGGTTTATCTATAGCAGCTTTAAGAAAACAAACAATTCAAAAAATTCCTTTCAATTTGAGACCAGGGCAACAACAAATGGCTGACTGGAAAGGGGGACCTTTAGCAGTATCGGCAGTTCCTGGGGCAGGAAAATCTTATGGTATGGCAACAGCAGCAGCTTTAGCGATCGCTCGTTATAAATTACATAGTCACTATCAATTAATTGTTGTTACTTTTACCCGTTCGGCAGCTAATAATATTAGGGTTAAAATTCGCAAATTTTTAGAGAAATTATCTTTACCTAAAGGCAGTTTTGAAGGTGGTTTTGTTGTTCATACTTTGCACGGTTTGGCTTTAAGTATTGCCCTACGTCATCCTGAATTATCTGAGTTAGATTTAGAAAATTATAATTTAATTTTGCCTACTCCTAGTAATAAGATAACTCGCACTTGTGTAGAAAGTTGGATTGCTAATAATCCGAGACATTATCAACTTTTAATTGAAGGAAGTCAGTTTGATGGAGAAGAAACGGAACGTTTAAGAAGGCAGTCAGTTTTACGCACTGAAGTATTACCTCAATTAGCTTGGAAAGCGATTCAACAGGCAAAAAGTTCTGGTCTTAAACCTGAAGATTTATGGCAACTACGAAACGAAACAAATGATAGTTATCAAGTTTTGACTATTGCTGCTAGTTTATATCAAATATATCAGGAAATATTGAGGGAACGTCAATTAATTGACTATGATGAAATGATTTTAGCAGCTTTACGGGTATTGCAGAATGAAAGTGCTAGAAAAATGTGGCAAAATCAAGTATTTGCTGTCTTTGAAGATGAAGCTCAAGATTCTACTCCCTTGCAAACTAAATTATTAGAGATACTTGCTACATCCAGTGAAAATAATGATAGTAACTTAGATTTTAGTTCTATTGCTCAGGAAGAAAGATTATCAAAATTAAGTCATCTAAATCTGATGCGTGTGGGAGACCCAAACCAAGCAATTAATTCTACATTTACCCCAGCAGATCCAATAGATTTTCGGCGATTTTGTGAAGAGTGTGAACAGTTAGAAAAATTGGCAGTTATGGAACAAGCAGGTCGGAGTTGTCAGATAATTATTGATGCAGCTAATTTTGTGTTGAAGTGGGTAAATAATTCCAACTTAGCAGGAAAGGAAAAAGCATTTAGAGACCAAAATATTCATCCTGTAAAAGCTAAAGAATCAGAAAAAAATAAGAATCCTTTAGCTACTGGTGGTGGTTTAGAAATATATGAACCTAGAGATATTTATCAAACACTTGAGTTGATGGGTAAACGCATAATTAGTTTGTTTAAAGAAAATCCTGAAGGTAAGTTTGCTGTATTAGTGCGGGAAAATAAACAAGGCAAATTTATTGCAGATACTTTTACTAATCCTGGAAAATATGGAATCGATATTGATTTAGGAAAATATGGTATTAAAATACATGACGTTTCTCAAGGGGCACGTCACTCTCAAATTCCCGCAGAAATATTAGCATTAATGCAATTTATTGACCGCCCTCATTCTCCAGATTATTTAAAATCTGCTTTGAAAGTTTTGGGCGATCGCCACTTAATTCCGCAGCAAGATTATAATGCTTTTGCTTCTCAATTAGAACAATTTCTTTACCCTGGTCCTCTCGATCCATATCAGTCAGAAAAGGTGCGTAAATGTCGAGATTTTTGTCGTAGTTTGCTCAGAGCAAAATCTGAATTACCTTTATATCAGTTAATTTCTTTTTTAGCTTTGGAATTAAAATATGAACAGTCAGATTTGGCAACTGCGGATAAGTTAGCAGAAAGAGTTGCTAAACAAACTGCTGGTAATAGTTCGATGAATGCCATGTTAGAAGTGTTAAGTGAAATTGTAAATTCCGAGAGATTTGAATCTGTAGAAGCGGAGGAAAATTCAAAAGAAATGGGGGAAAATTCAGAGCAAAATTATACTCACGAACGGCAACTTACTATTATTACTATGCACAAAGCTAAGGGGTTAGATTGGGATTTTGTCTTTTTACCTTTTTTGCATGAAAATATAATTCCTGGTAATTTACGAGTTTTACCCCAGGCTAATTTTTTAGGATATTTTGACTTAGCTGAAGTGGCGAGGGCACAAATTCGCGCAAGTTTGCAAAGGGAAGATTTGCCAGATATTTCTAAAGCTTGGGAAGAGGCAGGATATTTAAAGATGGGTGAAGAATTTCGGTTATTATATGTGGCAATGACTAGGGCAAAAAAGTTGTTGTGGATGTCTGCTGCAAAGTTAGCGCCTTTTACTTGGAATAAACCGGAAAATTTACAGTCGCAAAAACCTTGTCCAGTTTTACCAGTTTTAAAGGCTGAGTTTCCGGAGAGTGTTAGGTAAGTAGGTTGCCCTCAATAAACGTTAAAAAGATAGATCATTTTGTATCTCTTATCTTTAAGCAATTATAGTTAAATTTATATGGATTTAATTGATATTTTTCCCCATAACTCCTTTGACAAAGACTTTGTTTAATTGCCTTGGCTAAATCATATTCATCTTCAAACATTCTTCCGGCAATTTCATGCCGTAACAATCTTTTTTCCAAATTTTATCAGGGGTTTTTTTTGCTTCTTTAAATTTTATTAAAAAAAGTTAAAATTTATTGCTTTTTAGTGTGAACATCAAAATCTCGCCTAGCTTAATTTAACAAAAAATAGGCGATTATCTCAATAATACATTGAAAAAGATAAGCTTTAACAAAATACCAAATAAAATATTATAAATTGATGGTATCTGCAATAGAAAGTAGTACCATAAACTATGGGTTATCTTACATTAAATAAAAAACTCTTTCTCTAAAAATAGGTTGACAAAACAGATAATATGTGCAAAGATCCGTTCAACTCTCAAGATGAAGGGGATCTACGAATTATTGATTAGATCGGCTCTTTGACTGACTTCAATTAATTTTCTTTCCGGATTAAGAAGTGTAATAACAAGTAGAAGTAATTATACTTAGCTGAAAAAACTTATCTAAGTAATCTAAGTATTAATTACTATTAACTAGAAAGGTTTGTTCTCCTTGAGAGTTATCCCATCATCGACCCATAATTTTTAGAGTGATTTTAATCACATTAAAATCCTATAAGGGGTCACATACTCTATGGAAAAAATAGAACATTATAAGAATAGGTAAGGGAAGTTAAAGAAAACGATAACTTCTCTTTCAATCAAAACAATTAACTCTAATTCATTTTTGAAAGATTATGTACAGTCCTCTAATTAAAAAAGTTATAGCTAAAGCTTGTAATGTTAGTATCGACGAATGTGTAGAAGTTCAGAGATTAAAACTAGAAGTTCAAAGATTAACTCAGGAAAATCAAGAACTAAGAGAACAAGCACAACAATATCAAACAGAAAATCAAGAACTGCAAAACAAATTAACCCAACTAAGGATGCAGTTAGTAACTCTTTCAGAACACTCTGCTCCTCTAACTTCTCCTCTCTCTACTAATTTAATATCTCCAAAAGAATCATCAACCACTGTTGTTTTAGTTAATTCTCCCAGCGACCAACTAGAAGCGGATCAAGGTAAACCTGTAGAATTACTAAATCAATTACCTAACGGTATGTGGCACATTAAAGTTAACTCAGGAGTCCAAGTTATTGTTAAACCAGAAGCTCTCAAAGTTTTAGCATAGTATTTCTCACTTTCGATTAATTGACATAATTATTTAGAAATTGTCAGTTAGTAGAAATTAAGGTGCTTATTCAACCATAATTCTATACCTCAGCAACTAAATTTAAAAATTTAGATCCTATCCCTATATATACCAAAAGTAGGCAAAATTAAGATTATTTGGTCAATAAATCTACCTAGTGAACCTAGTTGTAGAACTATTATCAAAGATAGTGCTAATCGTTATTTTGCCAGTTTTGTAGTTAATATCAATCCTAAGTCTTTAAGACAGTACAAATAACTCTATTGGCATTGACTTAGGTGTATCCACTTTGACAACTTTGAGCAACGGAGAAAAATTTAATTCTCCTAAACCACTTAAAAAAAATATTAAAAAGTTAGCTAAGTTTCAGCGTAAACTATTTCAGAAAACTCTTGGTAGTAAACGTCAAGAAAAAACTAAATTAAGAGTAGCTAAACTTTATACAATAATTGATATTAGAACTGACTTTTTGCATATATAAACTTTCTACTACAATTAACTCGTAAAAATCAAACAATTGTTTTGTTTGGAAGGTTTGAATTTTTCTGTCATGGTTAAGAATCACAAATTAGCTAAGGCTATTTCAGATTGAGGTTGGCAATAATTTAGAAATGTAACTGAGGCTAAATACGAGAAATATGGTGAAGAGTTTAGAGTCATTGATAGATGAGAACCTACATCCCAAAAGTCTTCTAATTGTGGTTTTATCAGAAGTTAGAAGTCAGAAGTTGTTTTTGTAAGGGGGATGCGTGAGAACCCAGCAAAAACATTTCCCCTTGAAAACTGGGGTTTTAGACCAATTACCAAAAGTAATGCTATACTTCGGTAATACTTCAACACTCAAGTAGTTACCAAGATTCAAAGTCTGTTTTTGGCAATTATTAGTGAGTTAGTAATTATTATTACTACTTTTCCTCTTCCCCCACCTCCCACACTTACCCATCGGATCGGGTATAGTAAGATTTTTGAGAAATGGTATGAGACCCAATTATTTTGATAAGTTAAAAAAAGTAGATAAAAAATGCTCGACTTAATTTAGTCGAACATTTATCATGCTTAAATTACTGAGCTAAAACAACTCATACTAATTATTTGATGATCAAGAAAAATCTAGTCGGGTATAGTAAGATTTTTGAGAAATGGTATGAGACCCAATTATTTTGATAAGT